>SPLB01000115.1 GCA_004566265.1 Paracoccaceae bacterium
GCGAGATCGCGCGGGTTTGGGCCGCGCGCCGGGTTGCGTTTTGGGTGGGCATCACCAGCATGGGGGGATCCTACTGCTGGTTCTGGGCCTTCACATTGCAAAACGCTGCCTATGTCAAAGCACTGGGGCAGGTGGAGCTGCTCATGTCTCTGCTTGCCTCGGTGCTGTTTTTCCGCGAAACAATCACCCTTCGCGAGCTTCTTGGCATGTCGCTTCTGATGTTGTCGATCTTTGCGCTGGTTTTGGCGATCTAGTTGTCCATCGGCCGTCCATGCAAACGCAGGAACAGGCTTTGTTCGTCATCATTACTGAAAAACGGGATGCTGTCCGGCGGGGCGGTGTCTCTGAGGCGCGCAGTGATTTCAGCCAGAACCACCTCGGTGATAAAGGGCAGATCAAACTGGCGCACTTCGCTCAGGGGGATCCATTGCAGGTGAGACAGCTCGTCTGAGGCCTGCGAGAATTCATCGAGATCCCCGGCAATCGCTGTGACGTC
The DNA here is from genome assembly GCA_004566265.1 of Paracoccaceae bacterium. Classification (GTDB taxonomy): domain Bacteria; phylum Pseudomonadota; class Alphaproteobacteria; order Rhodobacterales; family Rhodobacteraceae; genus Epibacterium. The sequence continues at coordinate 497 of SPLB01000115.1, forward strand.
CAGAAGAAAGAACCGAGCATCAAACCGGCGGGGACGCCCCGGTGGAGTAATGGCGCGGAACACAAACTGCAGTGCGCTCGCATCCGGCAAAATACCAGAGGCGACAAATGCGCTCCATCCGTCCTGTATTGGCCCATCCCAATGGCCCGGCGTTCCAAGGCGCAGGCCGGTTTCCTCCCACAGCTCTCGAATGGCCGCCACGGCCAGCGCATGATCCAGACCGGCGGGGGCTTCAACGGCCAATTGCGCCCGGCAGGCATCGGACAATGGGGCGATCAGCGGGACAAGAGCGTCCTCTGCATCCACCGCGCCGCCGGGAAAGACAAACTTGTTTGGCATGAACGCGGCCCGCGCCGCCCGTTGTCCCATCAGGACCTTCGGGTTTGCAGAATGGCGATCCCGCACGGCGATCACCGTGGCGGCATCGCGGATTTCCGGGTCGGACAAAACAGCGGCCATTCAACGTTTTCCTACGCGGCTTTTTTGGCGGCCTGAGCGCGTGCGTCAAAACCATTCATGCGCTTCGCCCACTGATACGCCACGATGCCGCCCTTGATCCGAGGCAACAGATACAAAGACAGGGCAACACAGCCGATGGAAAACACCGTTGCAATCACCCACGGAGCTGGACGCCACTCAAACGCGACCACATGCAGTATAGGCGCCATCAGGTGCCCCACCACCAACATCGTCAGATAGGCCGGGCCGTCATCGGCCTTTTGCGGGCTCAGATCTTCGCCACAGCGCGCGCAACTGTCGTGAACTTTGAGGTAGCCGTCAAACATTGCGCCTTCGCCGCAGTTGGGGCACCGTCGACGCCAGCCCTTCCAAAGTGCTGGCTTGACAGGGCGATCTGCCTCTTGGGTCGAGTCATAAGAAGGTGTGTCCGCAACCTGCGGTCGATTAGTCATAGGTTTTTTCCCTTCGATTCGCCTGCACCAAGGGGTCAAAAAACGGCCCGCGTGCGGGTCTGTTGTTTCACATCTCGGCGCTGCAACCAAGCGCCGACAAGGGTCTGCGTCCAGATGACCCGATTGCGTGAAGTCAGACCACGACATGGGCTTAAAAAAATTTCTGTCTGATTTCGAAAAACTGCGACGGAATGTAGGATCAGGGGCGTGAGACTTGTATCGGCGGCCCCAAAAGGGCTGCCGCATTCGAAGATCACCCTTAGATCACGGAAAGAGGATCAGGACCAATGACCAATACGACCTTGATAGCCGCACTCGTTGCGATCTCTGCTGGGCTTGTGGCGCAGGCAAGCCAGGCCAAGCCGGGCGATGGTGCGCGCAATATGCCGACCTTTGAAAAGCTAGATATCAATGGCGATGGTGCGCTGACGCAATCCGAAATGAGCGCCCACAGGGCCGCGCGTTTCGCATCCATGGACAGCGATGGTGACGGCAAACTGAGCGCCGGGGAACTGGCGGCGCATCGTACGGCGCACTTGCAGGACAAACTCGCGAGGCGAAGCGCGCGGATGATCAAACGCCTTGATACCGATGGCGATGGTGTGCTCACTGTCGAAGAACTGGCCGGGTTGCGCAAAGGAAGAAACATGTTCGAACGTGTCGACGCGGATGGCAATGGGATGATTTCAGCCGAGGAATTTGAAGCCACCCGCACAAAGATAAAAAGCCGCATGAAGCGTAATGACAAAAGACCTGACGGCGCAGGCGAGGAAGGTTAACCGACGACAGACCGTTGTTCCGCAAAGCCCTCTCCCTTGCGCGCGCATCAGAGCCACGCGCCGCCGTAGCACCCGCCACAGCGCCCGTTCGGTCTGATCCTGATGCGGATCTGTTGTTGCGTTATGTGCAAGGGGATGCGGCGGCGGCCAGCGCGCTGACGCGACGCCTTGGGCCCAAGGCCTTTGGCGTGGCGTTTCGGGTTCTGGGTGACCGGGCTGAGGCGGAGGATGTGGCGCAGGAAGCGCTATTGCGGCTGTGGATAGCGGCGCCTGATTGGGTGCATCACAGCGAGGATGAGACGCAGGGTGACGCGCCTGAGAGGCCAAAGGCCAAGGTTTCGACCTGGCTCTACCGGGTTGTCATGAACTTGTCGATTGATATGAAACGGCGTCGACGTGGTGCAACTGTGGATCTGGACGCGGTTCCGGAACCTGCTGATGCGTGCCGCAGTGCAGCAGAGATGGTGCAGGATGGCGCCAGAGAACAGGCGCTGCAAGCGGCTCTGATGCAGTTGCCAGAACGGCAACGTCGGGCTGTGGTCCTTCGCCATATCGAAGGATTGAGCAATCCTGAGATTGCAGAGATTTTGGATGTGAGCGTGGAGGCCGTCGAAAGCCTGACCGCGCGCGGGAAAAGGGCGCTGGCCAATCTGCTGGTCGCGCGTAAAGCAGCACTGGGGTATAACGATGGCTGATCAAGACAGGTTTCATGACGCGCGTCACCTCGGTCGGGAAGATGGCTCTGACATGGGGCTGGATCAAGAAGCCGAGAGGACGCTTGAGGCGCTGTTGTCGGCGGCTCAGATGCAGCCGCCCCAGATGTCACAGGCGTTTGAACAGGGGCTTCTAGCCGATGCGCTGGCACATATGCCATCGCCAACTGACCCGACGCCGCCAATGCAGGCAAAGCCTACAGGGCTCGCGGGTCTTGCTGAGGCCTTTGGGGGCTGGATTGCGCTAAGTGGCGGTGCTGGCGGCGCGGTCTGCGCGGGTCTCGTCGGGCTTTGGCTGGGCTTTGCCTCTCCCGCTGCGCTTGAAACAATGACCGCAAATCTGGTGTCCTTCGCAATATCAGAAAGCGCCAATGAAGTTACGTTTGACAGCTTTGATCTGGCCATTGTCCTTCAGGACGGGGTGCTGGAAGAGGAGTGGTGATGACCGATCCAACCCATAACAGCGCAGGGCGCGATGTGGACAAACCCAAGCGCATGCCTCTGTGGCTGCGCCTGCTCGTGGTTATCTCACTGGCAGGGAACTTGTTGTTTGCAGGCCTTGTGGCAGGGGCCGTGCTGCGCGCGCAGTCTGACCCCAAGGTTGCGCGCAATCGGATGCTGCCCCCACAGGCGTCGATGGTGATTGGCGGTGTGGTCTTTTGGGATCTTGACCGTAAGGAACGCCGCGCGTTGCGTCGCCTGGCCGAAGGCCAGAAAGGGAGTGTCTTCAAACATCGTCGCAAAGAGCTGGAGCGCCTTTTGGCCATTATTGGCGCTGACACCTTTGATTTGGTGGCACTTCGACAGGAACTGGAGCTTCAGATGCAGAGCCGGGCACGGCTGGAACATCGTATGGAAGAGGCCTGGATTGCTCATCTGCAAGCCATGTCCGCCCCAGACCGAAAGGCACTCGCGGCCCGTGTGGAGGATCTTTTGGACCGCCCCAAACGTCGGCATTTGCGCGAAAACGGCAAGCGGCCTCCTGTCGTGGATCGGGGGGATCCGTAAGTCTTGAAACGGTCGGGGCTCAGGCTGCCGCCAGAATGCCGTGGAAGAATTCGACCCGATTGCGCCCACTCGTTTTAGCGGCATAAAGAGCCTGATCTGCTTCGGCCACCAGCGTCTGGTGGTCGTGCACAGGTCGGAGACCGCCTCCAAGGGTCACCC
>SPLB01000116.1 GCA_004566265.1 Paracoccaceae bacterium
CCCGGACGCCAACCCGAGCCGGGCTGCAACATCCCGGGCCTTTCCCAAGATCCTGGCTGGCCGCGTGACCGTCACCATGCCCGTCGCGATCAGCGGGCTAATGTCTGGCTTTGCGCGGCTGCGCCTGTGCCGCTGGTAGGCCGACAGCGTCCCCTGGCGTGAATTATTGTACCAAGCCCACCTTCTGTGCGCAGATAGAGGCCTTCATATCGAAGCGCTTTGTCTTTTGGTTCTCGTCTGCTCAGATTTCGGCAGGTTCGCCCGCGGCGCCTAAAATAGACAAACAGTTAGAGCTTGCGGTTAAACGTCATTGGCGCGTTAAACCGAAATTGTCCGCCGGTATAACCCCTCGGCGCCTTAGGAAAGCGACGAATAGACGTAATCGTACGCAGTGCGGCATCATCAAAAACCGCTTCACCGGACGAAAGCACAAGCCGGTGCGACAGGAGCTGCCCGCTAGGCGCAATCGTGATTTCTATCACCACCTTCGCTTTTCCGCTGGCACGGCGGGGATAGCGCTGCGCGCGCAGGATTCTGTTTCTTATCCGTGCGCCCCAGATCTCTCGCAATTGCGTATTCTTTGACGCGCTCTCGCTGCTGGTTGTCACCGCAGCTGTGGAATTGCCTGCCTCTTTGCTGCCACCGGATCCTGCGGCCTGTTGAGCCGCGCGGCTGCCGGAGACTTGCTCTGCTTCGCGTATGGGCTTGGCAGGGGGGGGGGGCACGGGTTCTGGTGCGGGCTCTGGGTCTGGCTCCACCGCGGGTTCCGGGGGCGGTGGCGCGACCGGTTGCACCAGCGCCTCTGCTTCGGGTTGCTCCAATCGGTCCGGCTGCAGCACCGGCTGTACCAAAGTCTCCGGCTTGGGCTGAACATCTGGCCGCAAGGCTGGCGCGACCAGCGCCCGAAGTTCGGGCGGAGCGACGTCTTTGATCTTGGGCTGAACCGGGGGCGGCGCTGCCGCCGCAACCTCGAGCACCGGATCCGTTTCGAGGATCGTCGGCGGCAGTCCAATCTGTGCCATAGCCTTGGGCGCCTGGGCCAGCTCAAACTGCGGCAGCAATGGCGCCGCGGTATCCAATGTCAGATCTCGGGTGTCCATCGCTGTCGCGGTGCTTGTCTGGACCTGTAAAGGCTGCTGCCATCGCTGCACCATCTCAGTGACCGTGGCCGTGGCCGCTGCAACCGTTGCGCGGCCTTCACCGCCCGCCCCCCCGGATTGCAGCCCCTTTTCTGGCAACGCCGCAAAACAAGCAAGCAGCAGCATCACCGCTGCACCGCCAAAAATAGGGATCTCAATTGTTTGTTTTAACACTGGATTCATCAGGGTCGCACCACAAGTTCTACACCGCCATACCCCGTCTCAGATAACCGTTTCAGTATGCCCGCCAATACCTGTGCCTTGATGGCACCGTCGGCACGCAGCTGCAAAATAATCGGGGCTGCCTCCGAGCCTGCCTGTCCGGCTTCCCCAAGCGCGGCCCAGGCAGCGTCGCCCTCTTGTCCACCAAAAGACAACCGCCCGCCTTTGTCGACAAACAGCATCTGCTGGCTTTCGGCTTGGCCTTCCAACGCCGCCGTCGGAGGCGAGATTTCAAACGGATCCGGCTGAGCCAGCCGCGATGTCATCAAAAAGAATATCAGCAGCAAAAACACAACATTAATCATCGGAACAATGGATTCTGTTGGTTTGCGTTTGGGCGGCAGATGAATATCCATGGGCCTACTCCACCAAAACAACCGACGTATAGCCCGCCGCGCGCAGGGTCTCGGTCACTTCCATAATTCGCTGTAGCGTTGCCTCGTCACGTCCGCGCAAGATCAACATATCTGTTGGCTTTTCCATCAGGGGTTCAAGCGCGGGAGCCAGCTCTTTGACCGGCTGACCATTCAGGCTAAGCCCCTCTGGAGTCACATCAATCAGCCGCGGCGGCCCGGTGTAAGGCCCGCCCTGCGCCGCCAGCGGTATGTCCAGCACCGCGTCCATGCCAAAGCGCGACGCCAGCATGAAAAACACCAACAGCAGAAACACCACGTCTATCATCGGGGTGAGACTGGGCCTGCGCCGAGCGCGCTGCGGGGTCGCGAGCTGCATCGACCTACTCTGCAGCCACGTCGGCTGCAACCTCAACAGGCTTGGTCTGCTTGGTCAGGAAAAGACGTGTCGCGCAGTCTTCCATGTCTAGGCGAATGCGTTCGATAATCGCTTCAAACCACGTCAGCGCAGCCGAGGCCGGGATGGCCACCGCCATGCCCGCCGCTGTGGTCAGCAGCGCCTCCCAGATGCCGCCCGCTAACAGTGAAGGATCCGCATTCGACCCCGCCTCCTGCAAGGCCTGAAAAGCTGCAATCATACCCAAAACCGTGCCAAGCAAACCCAGAAGTGGCGCAATCGTCGCAATAAGTTCCAACGCGCCCAGACCACTGCGTGCGTCGGCAATCAGTTTCTTGGCGATCCGACCGGTTTCCTCGCGGGCGTCCGCGTCGCTGCGGCTGTCCAGCGCCAAAATCGCTGTTTCGGTTACCCTGGAGCGCACGCCGCGCCGTCCCGCCACCAAAGCAACCGCCGCGCTGGCGTTGCCCGCCTCATAGATCACCACTGCGCGGAACGCCTTGCCGCGCGACCAGGCACCAAGCAGCGCAAGCCGCCAAGTTTTCCACAAAATCAGGGCAACGGCCACAACTGCCAGCGCGGCGATCGCCCATATCGAAGGTCCGCCTTCACGCAGAAACGCCAATGCGCGTCCCACAGCATCCAGTGCAAATTGATCGGTCTCGGCGGCCTCATGCGCAGTTTCGACAGCGGTTTCGGGCTCGACGGGTTCAGCAGCCCCCTGCATGTTCCCCACCTCAAGAGACCTATCACCCGTGGCGGACCCTGTCACAGGGTCGTCCCCCGCAGTCCCGGCACGTACAGTCTCTGGAATTGCCGTTTCGGCGGACTCAGCCCCTTGTTGAGGCGTCAACCCCCCAGGTAGCGCCGCAGGATCAACAGTCCCATTCGTCGGCGCTGACACAGCAGGAGCGGCCAAACTCGGAGAGTTTACTTGCTCTGTCTCCTGAGCAAGCGGCACGGCACACAGCGCCAGCCAAAAAGTTGTGGTCAGGGCAGCCAAACCGCCCGTCGGTCTGACTTTTGAAAACGGTCGCATCTGTAATCTCCGCACTGGCCGTTTTGCGCGGCCTGAATACCGATAATTGGTTATATTGGTCCGGTGGCGGGTCTTGCCCCAATCCCGCATTCCAATGCAATGGGTGCGGGTATTGACTGCGCAACAAGATCGCAATCAAAGGTCAGGCGCCGGAGACAGCTGGCTTCCAGGTACTCGAGTTGTGCTAGTGGTGAGTTCAGAAACTGTCAAGATCTTTGCCAAGCCAGGATGCCTGTAACAGAAGTCTTCAACATCTTTGATGTTGTGCTTGGTGTGGTCGTTTTGTGTTGTAGTGTTTCCTTCATTCTTCGATCAGGATCTGGGCTTCACGTAGGGTATAGAAAATCTCCCCGTTGAGCAGTTCGTCCCGGAATCGGCCATTGAAGCTTTCACAGTATCCG
>SPLB01000117.1 GCA_004566265.1 Paracoccaceae bacterium
GCACGGGCACCAACCGCGATTTTTACTCCGGTCTCACTGTACCATTTCGCTTCCCATATAACGGCGCGCGCACAACCGTAAACTATGCAGGCACAGCGATTATTTCTGAGGCGCTGTCCCTTGGCTTTGGTGCGGATTACTCGGATGAGGAATTCGACGATGAAGTCGATCAGGCAAGCCACATCGTTCGCGGGCTTTACGCCGAGGCGAATTGGACACCCAATGACCAACTGGATGTAGCCCTCACGGTGCGTCATGATGATCACTCGGTCTTTGGCGGCGAAACCACCGGGCGTGTTGCTGCGGCCTACAACTGGCGGCCAGATGTGATACTGCGATTTGCCGCAGGCACTGGGTTTCGGACACCGTCCTTGTACGAACTGTTCTCGCCGCTCTACGGCAACCGGGCGCTGCAACCGGAAACCAGCAAAAACACTGAGTTTGGGATTGAGAAGCGATTCCGAAGCAGTGATTTTGTTCGCGCCACCCTGTTTGAAACCTCAATCACGGATCTAATCGACTTTAACTTTGGGGCGGGCGGATACGTTCAGTCGCCTGGCACGAGCCGTGTGAAAGGGGTTGAACTGTCTGGGGCCGTACAGCTTAGCAGTCGGATCAGCTTATCGGGGAATGCCACCTTTACGGACGGCACAGTTGCCTCCGGTGCGCGTCTCAACCGTGTGCCAGAAACCGACATCACGCTCAACCTCGATGCAGACGTCACCGACAAACTGCGTCTCGGCCTGTCGGCGCAGCATATTTCCAATATGCTGGATGGTGGCTCTCGCCTGCCGGATTACACGGTTGCCAACCTGACAGCCAGCTATCAGCTCACGGATTCCGCCAAGGTCTATGTCCGCGTCGACAATCTGTTGGACGAAGAGTACCAAACTGTGCGCGGCTACGGCACCTCAGACCGGGCGCTGTTCCTAGGCGTCCGGGCGTCCTTCTGATTAATGCGCTCCTGGCTCGGCATCGCATTTGCGTTGATTTACAGCGCGACATCCGGTTTTGCTGGGCCTTCTGCCAATGGGCCGTCTCGCGTGGTTTCTATGAACCTCTGCACGGATCAGCTGGCGATGATGCTGGCGGGCCCGGGCCAACTGGCATCGGTCTCTTACATTGCACGCGACAGGCGTGCCTCGGCTATGGCGCAAGACGCCATGGCCTATCCCATCAACCATGGTCGCGCCGAAGAGATCTATCTGCTGAAACCAGATCTGGTGATTGCAGGAACGTTTTCGACCCGCGCGACCACGGATATGCTCAGGCGCTTTGGCGTTCCTGTTGCCGTGTTTGAGCCTGCTTATTCCCTGAACGACATATCCGACCGCATTGCGCAAATGGGCGCCGTGCTGGGTCAAGACGCGGCCGCAACTGCACTGATCGCTCTGTTCGAGACCGAGATCGCAAATATTTCGGGTGTCGCAGGGCGCCCGCGCGCGGCGCTTTATGCGGCAAATGGCTATACCTCTGGGCAGCATTCTTTGGCCGGGCAAATCCTTGAGGCGGCGGGATTTGCCAATATTGCGGCTGAATTGGGTTACAGCCACTCAGGCGTGTTGCCGCTCGAGCTGTTGGCAATGGCCGACCCGGATGTGGTGATTGCGACGCGCCCCTACGAGCGCCCCTCGCGCAGCGAAGAGATATTGGCTCACCCTGTGGTCAGCGCGCTCTCCCGGCACCCCGATACAGGCGAAATGCGAGATGCGGATTGGGTCTGTGGCACGCCGCATGTTTTGAACGCGATCCAAAAGCTACGCCATCTGCACAGTGACACAACATCCCCAGAGGAGGGGTCGGAATGATGCGGCTTATGGTGGTGCTGAGCGCTGCAGTCCTCGCATTGTTTGCGCTTTCTCTGACGCTTGGTCCGGCGCCAGTGTCTGCGGCCGAAAGCCTCGCGGCGCTGTTCTCGGATGATTATGGTCCGCTGACTTTGGTGATGCGCGAAATTCGCTTGCCGCGCAGCCTGCTTGCCATTCTGATCGGCGGCGGCCTTGGACTGGCAGGGGCGGCCATGCAGGGTTACCTGCGCAACCCCCTGGCAGAGCCCGGTTTGATCGGTGTCTCATCCTCTGCCGCGCTGGGGGCGGTGCTGGCAATCAATACTGGCGTTGCGACCGGTGTTGCGCTTGGCCTGCCGATTGCGGCCCTGTTGGGCGCGTTGATCGGCGTCGGGCTGGTGTTGCTGCTGGCGGGTCCGCAGGGCGGTTCCATCACGTTGATCCTTGCAGGCATTGCCATTTCGGCGATGGCCGGAGCGCTAACGTCCTTGGTGCTGAACCTGTCGCCGAACCCCTTTGCTGCAAATGAAATTGTATTTTGGATGATGGGGTCTTTGGCCGATCGCTCCATGCTGCATGTTTATTTGGTTTTACCGTTCGTGGCTGTTGGCGCGGTGATCTTGCTGCGGCTGGGGCGCGGACTTGATGCCCTGACGCTGGGCGAGGACGCGGCCCAAACCATGGGGGTGAACCTGCGACGCCTGCGCCTGATGCTGGTGTTTGGCACCGCTTCTGTTGTGGGGGGCGCAACCGCCGTGGCCGGGGCCATCGGGTTCATCGGCCTTGTTGTGCCCCATATTCTGCGCCCTTTTGTGCAGGGGCAACCCTCGCGTCTGTTGTGGGCCTCTGCTCTAGGCGGTGCCGTCATGTTGCAGTTGGCGGATATCGCGGTGCGCGTGATCTTACCGGCTCGCGATTTGAAATTGGGCGTCGTCACCGCGCTCGTCGGAGCACCGCTGTTCCTCCACCTGATTTACAAGACGCGAAAGGGCCAGTCATGAGCATCCTTCGTGTCCGAACCCTGTCTGTAACGCGCCGGGCGCGCGCGGTTTTGCGCGATGTGTCTTTCGACGTGAGGCCGGGCGAGTTTGTTGGCCTCCTGGGGCCGAATGGAGCGGGTAAAACCAGCCTGATGCGCGCGGTCCTTGGGCTGATCCCTGCGGAAGGTCACAGTTCGCTCGCGGAGCTGACCGCGGTGGATCGGGCACGCGTGGTGGCCTGGATGCCGCAATCGCGTGAAATAGCCTGGCCGGTGCCCGTTGAACGGCTGGTTGCGCTGGGACGCCTGCCACATTTGCCAAACCGCGGACGTGTGCCGGCCAAAGATCAGGCGCTTGTCGACACTGCAATCACGCGCATGGGGCTTGACGCCTTTCGCGCTCGCGCGGCCTCTCGCCTGTCGGGTGGTGAACAAGCCCGCGCGCTGATCGCCCGTGCCCTGGCGCAGGACACGCCGCTGCTTATGGCCGATGAACCGGCGGCGGGGTTGGATCCTGCGCATCAGATTTCCACCATGCAGGTGTTCGCCGATCTCGCGCGCGAGGGGCGGTCTGCGCTTGTGTCCCTGCACGATCTGAGCCTCGCCGCCCGTCACTGCACCCGGCTGATCCTTTTGGCCGAAGGCGGTATTCTCGCGGATGGTCCTCCGGCCGAGGTGCTGACACCGGAGCTGATGGCCCGCGCCTTCGGCATTTCGGTCTGGCACAAACATACCGAACAGGGGCCGGTGTTCCAACCGCTTGAGGTGCTGTCATGACAGGTATCTCGTTAGCCCGCCCGTGGATCGAGTTTGACCTCGGTGAGACCATGCAAGTGCTCAGCTGGGCGATCAATCGCCCGGGGTTTGTCACCGCAAACCGGATCCTGTGGCGCGAGGTCCGCAACGCAGACCTCCCCCCCGATCTGGACGTGACAGAGTGGTTGAATGCCGAGCTGACTGCACGAGGCGCACAGGATGCCGTGGCATTCCTGACGTCCCGCGATGTGCGCCACCATCATCAGGCGCAGGCCACAGTGGACGGCATAACCGCCCATGCCTTGGCCACTGTTGGCCTCTCCAATGCGGAACGCATCGGCCATCGCATTGACTATGACAATCGTGACTGGGGCACGATAAATGTGGCCGTTGTCTTGTCTGAAGGCCTGGCGCAACCGGCGCTGATTGAAATGCTCAGCATCGCAGTACAGGCGCGCACCGCTGCCGTTATGGAGGCGGGCTTTATGCTGCCAACTGGCTCCGCTACCGGCACAGGAACGGACTGTCTGGCCGTGGCCGCCCCCGCGGGCGAACAAGCCTATGCCGGTCTTCATACGGCCATTGGCGAAGCGGTTGGCAAGGCCACCTATGACGCGGTGCGCAAGGGCGCAGAGGTCTGGAAACGGTCAAATTTACAAAGACAAAGGGAGGAATATCGTGCCGAAACTTGATCAGGTTCTCAAAGCGGCGCTTACCCAGGACGCCTGCGGCTGGAATATGGGGTCCTTTGGTGCCATTGCGGAATTCCACCATGTGGAAGGGGATCCAGACCCAAAGGAAAAGCCGGGCCTCATGCAGGTCACAGACCGTGGCGGTGTGCGGATCGATACACTCGACGGCGTCCGCCCGGTGGCCTACGAAACCCTCAGCCCACGCCCGCATCGCTGGACGCAGGCCGTGTCCTTGTGTTTGCCGCGCGACCAGGCGGCAATGAACCAGCGTCAGGTTCTGACCGCGCTTGGCCCGGACCACACGGCTCTCCGCGATGAGGACCGGGGGGACGAACTGTTTGATATGGGGTTGGGCCAGTATCAGGTCGATTTCTGCATTCGCACCAAAGACCCGAACTTGCTTGCAGTCCTGCACGAGAACGTCGGAAAATCGCTGTTTGATGCTGATAACCCGGCCATGGGGGCCATCTTGAAAGGCCACCCGCACCGCGTTGCGCTGACGCGCCTGGGGCGCGTCGAGGTCTATCAGATGATCGGTGGTCCGGACACCGGCGGCAAGTCGCCGGAAGGTCCGCACACGCATGTTCTGCCGAAACTCCTGCGCGCGGAACGGACCCATTCGGCCAATACGCCTATCCCCGAGGGTTGGGTGCCCTGTTGTGGCGTCCACCCCCAGAACCCCGTTATGACGCGAATGGGCGTGGACAGACCGTTTGATCAAGCGGCCTTTGACGCCTTTCAAGAGCTTCTGACCAGCTGGGGCGCTGAGTCCTATCTCGCGGGCAAACTGTCTGTTTGGGCGCTGCTAAGGGCCGAAACGCCGGTGGATGAAGTGACAGAGCCCGCAACACGCGAAGGGCGTGCGGGCTGGCGCAATGGCATTCGCCAGTGGCGGGTTCAGCACGGCAGTTCTAATTTGCTCGAAAACTACGCGCAGGCCTTTGATCGCAGCGCCAATCAGACCGAGCCTGAAAATCCCGGTCACTAACCAAAGCCACTCAACCGTCATTCAGAAAACGGGGGTTTTGTTGCCGCCATGTCAGCGGAATGCTGATGTCGCTTGATCC
>SPLB01000118.1 GCA_004566265.1 Paracoccaceae bacterium
ATGGATGTCTTCTATTCTGAAAAGTCCCTTTACGGAACAGGCCGCATTGAGGCCGCGCTGAAAGAGCTCGAAGACAAAGGCCTGATTTATCGCGGTGTGCTGGAACCGCCGAAAGGCAAGAAACCCGACGATTGGGAGCCGCGCGAGCAGACTCTTTTCAAATCCACTGACCATGGCGACGACGTGGACCGCGCGGTGATGAAATCCGATGGGTCCTGGACCTATTTTGCGCCGGACATTGCCTACCACTTTGACAAAATCACCCGTGGCTTTGACGAGCTGATCGACATCTTTGGTGCGGATCATGGTGGGTATGTCAAACGCATGAAAGCTGCTGTGTCTGCGCTGTCTGGTGGCAAAGTCCCGCTCGACATTAAACTGTGTCAGCTGGTGAAGCTGTTCAAAGACGGTTCAGAATTCAAAATGTCAAAACGGGCAGGAACCTTTGTGACCTTGCGTGATGTTGTGGACGCTGTTGGTCCGGACGTCACTCGTTTCATGCTGCTGACCCGCAAGAACGATCAAGGCTTCGATTTTGACCTGGATAAGGCGCTGGAACAGTCCAAGGACAACCCGGTGTTCTATGTACAATACGCCAATGCGCGGATTTGTTCGACATTGCGAAAGGCCGAAGAAGAAGATGTCAAAACAGATCTGGATGTGCTGAAAGCCGCTGATCTGGGTTTGATTATCCATGACGCGCAGCTGGCAGTTGCCAAAAAACTGGCGGAATGGCCGCGTCAGGTGGAAATTGCCGCACGCACCAATGAGCCGCATCGCATCGCTTTTTACCTCTACGATTTGGCGTCCGACCTTCATGGCCTGTACCATCTTGGGAAGTCGGATAAAAGTTTACGATTCCTTAATGACAGCGGTGAAACGGCAACACATGCCAATTTGGCGCTGGCAAAGTCCGTTTCGATTGTCATTTCCGCCGGTCTTGCTATCCTTGGCGTAAAACCGGCCGAGGAGATGCGGTAAGCATAACCGCACACTTTGCTGGGGTTGAGGCAGTAGACAGAATCCCGATCAGATTCCATGGGGCCATTTTGGCCTCATCGGAGCAGGGCAGCGAGGCGGACATGGCTAATTTTGCGCAAGTGGGCGCAGGTGCGCGTAGAGACGGCAATCCGGAGCAGCAGGGTGTAGCATTCGATCCGTTTGCTTCGCACCAATATTCCCGGCCTGCCGAACAGCCTGCGCCGGCGCAGGAAACGTCTGTGGCTGAGACCTCTGATGTCTACGTCACTGTGCCGCGGGTGCGTCAGGTCCAGATGCACTATGCGCCGGTCTCGCAAGCCGCGCCGCAACAGTCGGAATCCATTCCGGTTGAAGCAGCTGATGATACGAACTTTCACCAATTTGCACCCGAAGACGAGGCCTGCGCGGCCAAATTCGCAACGCCGCCACGAAATGAACGTGGTCGCGCGGCGGCAGTTGTTGCGGCTGTGGGGTCACTGGCACTTGTCGCAGGGATTGGATTCTGGGGCTACAACCTGATTGTCCGCGATGTGTCTGATGTGCCGGTTATCACCGCAATAAAGGGCCCAATGCGCGTGGCACCTGAAGTACCCGGTGGTCGTCTCGCTGATCACCAGGGCCTTGCTGTGAATGCTGTTGCCGCAAATGGTACTGCGGCAGCGCCAGCAGACACTCTGCAACTGGCCCCAGCGCCAATTACCCTGACCGCGGACGATCGACCAACCGCTGAACTCTCCGCGCTCGAGCCGGAATTGTCTGCAGAGCTACCAACAGCGACAAATGGCCGGTCGGTCGAGACTTTCACAACGGCAGAGACGAAGACACAGGCGGAGTCAGAGACCACTGCATCCGAACCGCTATCAGCCGAAGAAAGGCGCAGTCAGGACATTGATGCGTTGGTCGCCAGATTAACAGATGACGCGCCGGTCCTGAGCAATATTCGTCAGACTTCTGCCGATGACGCGTTCGCAATCGAGGCCGCAATTGGCGAAGCCCGCGCCAAATCCGTTCAGGGCGAGGTGGAGGCCTTGCGCGGTGCACCCGGCGTCAAATCCGCGCCGCGCCCGCAGATGCGTCCCGCCACCTTCGAACGTATAGCCGAACCTGCGGCGGCACCCGCAGACGTTGAGCGTGACGTAGCAAGCCTGGCCATCGGTACGCGTATGGCGCAGCTTGGCGCCTACGAGAGTGGCGATGTTGCGCGCAGTGAGTGGGTTCGCATCTCCGCCAAGTTCGTCGACTTCTTTGAAGGAAAACAAATGGTTGTTCAGCGTGCTGAAAGCGGCGGGCGCATTTTCTATCGCCTCCGGGTGGTCGGCTTTGACGACCTTGCGGATGCGCGGCGCTTCTGTTCGGCACTGGTTGCTGGCCAAGCGGACTGTATCCCGGTGGTTATGCGCTGATGGCCTTTGGTGCCACGATACTGGATGCAGAGGGGCTGCGCCTGACGGCGGAAGAAAAGGCACTGTTTCGCGACACGCGGCCTTTTGGATTTATTTTGTTTGCTCGAAACATTGAAAGCCCCGATCAGATGCGCGCTCTGGCTGATGATTTCCGCGAGGCGGCGGGCCATGAGTGTCTGATTACCATCGATCAGGAGGGAGGCCGTGTTCAGCGCATTTCGGCCCCGATGGCACGCAACTGGAAGCCACCATTGGATCACGTGCGTCTCGCAGGCGCTGGTGCATTGCCTGCGATGTATCTTCGCGCCCGCCTGATCGCGGATGAATTGCGCAGTTTGGGCATCAATTCGAACTGCGCACCGGTTGTTGATATCGCCACTCAAGACACGCATCCGTTCCTAAAGAACCGCTGTTATGGGGACACATTGGACGACGTCGTTGCACTGGCGCGTGCAACAGCCAAAGGCCATCTGGACACGGGCGTGCTGCCGGTTATGAAACACATACCGGGGCATGGGCGTTCTACTTTGGACACGCATCACGAGTTGCCGCGCGTCAAAGCGTCGGCTGAGGCTCTGCGCGCCACTGATTTCGCGGCCTTTGCAGGCCTCCGGAACCTGCCAATGGCGATGACAGCCCATCTTGTGTATGAGGCTTTTGATGACTGCCCGGCAACCCAATCGCCGGTGATGATGAATCTCATCCGCTCTGAGATTGGTTACGATGGGTTGGTGATGACCGATGATTTGTCGATGAAGGCCTTATCTGGCACG
>SPLB01000119.1 GCA_004566265.1 Paracoccaceae bacterium
AACATAATCCGTTGCAACTTCGCCCGGCAGAATGCCGTCGGCAAGGGTTTCGACATTGATCGATGGGGTAATGAAATCGCCGTCCAGCATCAGCAGACAAAAGATCGCTTCCAGTGCACCTGCCGCGCCTTGCGCGTGGCCGGTCATGGATTTGGTCGAGGAAATCGGCGGTACATAGCCTTCGCCGAACACGCGCCGTGCGGCTTCGACTTCGCCAACATCACCGACAGGTGTCGAGGTGCCGTGGGCGTTAATGTAGGAAACCTTGCGATCTTCGGGTAGGGTCGACAGCGCCAGACGCATCGCACGCTCGCCGCCTTCTCCGGACGGGGCCACCATGTCGTGACCATCCGAAGTCGCGGCAAAGCCGGTGACTTCAGCGTAAATTTTGGCACCGCGCGCCAGCGCGTGGTCCAGGTCTTCCAGAACCACGATGCCGCCACCGCCAGAGATCACGAAGCCGTCGCGGTCTTGGTCAAATGCGCGCGAGGCTTTGTCGGGGGTGTCGTTGTATTTAGACGACATCGCGCCCATCGCGTCAAACAGGCAAGACAGGGTCCAGTCCAGCTCTTCGCCGCCGCCTGCAAACATAATGTCCTGTTTGCCCATCATGATCTGCTCGGCCGCGTTACCGATGCAGTGCAGAGAGGTGGAACACGCCGAGGTGATGGAGTAGTTGATGCCCTTGATCTTATAGGCGGTCGCGAGGTTCGCCGAGATGGTAGAGGACATACATTTCGGCACCGCAAACGGGCCAATCCGTTTGGTCGCGCCGGTTTTCTGCACGGTTTGGTGCGCGGTCAGCATGGCCGAGGTCGAGGGACCACCAGACCCCGCCACCAGACCGGTGCGCTCGTTGACCACATGCTCTTCGCTCAGGCCCGCGTCGGCGATGGCCTGTCCCATGGCGATATGGGCATAGGCTGCACCGGCACCCATGAACCGCAGGGTGCGTTTGTCGACATGTTCGGAAACATCGATTTTAAGCGTACCCGCGATCTGGCTGCGAAAGCCGTGTTCGGCCATGGATTCGCTAGCGACAATACCGGATTTCCCGGCGCGCAGAGAGGCGGTGACCTCCTCCGCGTTGTTCCCGATGGAGGAGACAATCCCCAGACCGGTGACGACGACACGACGCATACGTGCACTCCCTTAATAGCTTATGTCTTACTAGGCATTGAAGGGCTGAGGTGCAAGGTGGGAAGGGCGATCACGGGGTAACGGGGCGGCTCAATTGCCCGCGGATACTTCAGCTACCCAATTGAAGGCTGACTTAACGTCATTGCAAACGGAAGCGCCGTGGTTGGTGGCAACTTTTCATCTAGGTGGTCTTGGGGATTGCATGGCGGGCTCAGTGGTATAGGGGTTGCATTCTTTTTTGGCGATTTGAATTTTGGAGAAATTGGATGAAAGTGAAGCTTATGTTTCTGGCGCTGGTGCCGTTTGCGGCGTCGGATGTTCATGTCAGACATCCAGCTCGTTCGAAAACCTAAGTGAAGAGGCCTTTTGAGAACAAATCAGTGACTGCAACAGTGATTTGTTCGCAATTAATCGGTCTTTGGTGCTGGGCTATTCGGGAAGTATTGGATCTGAAATCGGCGATGGAGCCACTCTTCGTTCGATCAAAACGGATGACCGCACCACAACGCTGGGGGTAACATGGAACACGGAATCTGCAGAGGAATTATTTGAAGACAGCAAATGGGAAATAGCGTTTTTGGAGACGAAGCTTTAGAAAAATTTGTGTTCAGACAAAGCTTTCGGGCAATTCTTGAACTGGGTGTCGGAATTGCAATTGAAGCATTCCTGCCTTCTGGAAGGTTGTACGTACGGACCGAAGTGTCATCCTGCTAAATGCAACAGGCACTTTATCGTCGAGCAGTTTTGAGTGATTGAGTTGATGTGAGTTGAGCATGGCACGCAGATTGGAACTGAAGTCAGTTGGTTATGATCTTCTTGGAAGTTTTGTCAGCCGCAACAATAACCTAGATGGTTACTGGGCGTTGGGGAAACTGCAGTCAGAGCTGGAGGCAACCGCAGAGGATCGTCTGCTGTTTGACCTTAAAACTGGCGGTCGTGTTCCGATTTCCCTTCGGCAACTAACCGTGGATTGGCAAATCAATCTTTCGGCGCAGTGCCAGCGTCGCGGTTTGTCGCTTGGATGGGTCGCGAGAGCCGAGCTTGCGGTACGGCGCGTTTCCTCAATGCAGTTGGAATGCAAGCTGACCATTGTGACGGATCTTGATAGGGTGTTTGTCGCCCAACAAAGTGTTTTTGTAAGGCCACATGACCCGGAAAGAGAATACCGCAGAGCTCATTGACGAAAAAAGAGGCCATCTGGCCTCTTTCCTTTTTTACCAGTGTGGAGAGAGATCAGCTCTCGCTCAGCGCCACTTTCATGTCCTTGACCTGATAGATCACTTCGCCGTCGGCCTCGACGATGCCGTCTGCCACGCCCATGGTCAGGCGGCGGGTTTGGACCGCTTTGGTGAAGTTCACGCGGTAGGTCAGCATTTTGCGGTCGGGGCGGACCATGCCGGTTAGTTTGACCTCACCCACACCCAGCGCATAGCCGCGACCCAGCCAGCCGCGCCAGCCGAGGTTGAAGCCCGCGAGCTGCCACAGACCATCTAGCCCCAGACAGCCGGGCATGATCGGGTTGTTCGGGAAATGGCAGTCAAAAAACCACAGGTCCGGGGTGATGTCGAATTCTGCGATCACATGGCCCTTTCCATGCTCGCCGCCGTCGCCGGAGATTTCGGTGATGCGGTCCATCATCAGCATCGGCGGTGCGGGAAGCTGCGCATTGCCGGGGCCGAACAATTCGCCACGGGCGCATTTCAGCAGGTCTTCCTTGTCAAAACTCGTGGGGTATGGGACCATGCTGTGCCTTCTCCTAACAGTCTGTGTTGATATGTGGAGACCCCATTAACACCGGGGCAATGGATCCTGCAAGGGCGGCAAGGTCACCTTTGCGCATGTAGCGCAGTATTGCTGTATAAAGTGATGTGAGTGATTTTGATTGAAACTCATTCGCAAACACCCATATAAGTTGGTGAAGGACTCATCTTGGACGAGGCAGGACGCGCCCCAATGCACCCCACCCATGAGGAAAATGCCAACCGTTGGCTGAGCGACGCAGGACTGCGGCCGACACGTCAACGTTTGACTTTGGCGGCGCTTCTTGTGGGCGATGGTCAGCACCGACACGTGACCGCAGAAAGTCTTTTTGATGCGGCCAAGACCGATGGAGCTTCGGTGTCACTCGCCACGGTCTATAACACTTTGCGCGCATTTTGTGATGCCGGTGTTTTGCAAGAAATCACTGTGGACGGGTCAAAAAGCTATTTTGACACAAACGTGCATGATCATCCGCATTTCTACTGGGAGTCGGACAGCCGCGTGACCGATGCACCTTCTGAAGAGTTGGTGATCCAATCTTTGCCAGAGCCGCCGGAAGGTATGGAGATTGCATCCGTCGACGTTGTAATCCGTCTGCGCAAGAAAAATATCAAGCCATAGGTTTTTGGGTGTGTTGCATAGAGGTGCAGCTTGCTGGTTGCCCGTCTAGGCAGGCCGTGTGCTGACCAGCAGCATTTTTCTCGGATCCGTTTTGATCCGCGACACCGCTGCGATGTACGGCGCGGGTAGCTGAGAACCTTCACTATGTCCCGGCTATGACATGGCGTATGATACACCAAACAGCGCCAATACCT
>SPLB01000120.1 GCA_004566265.1 Paracoccaceae bacterium
ATCCGTCAGCACTTCGGGCTGCTTCTCTGGATCTTTGCCAGAGTTCGCATGGGAGGCGTCGATCATCACCTGACCGCGAATGCCGTCTTTTTCGGCTGTGCGGCAGGCCTTATCGACGCTGTCGGCGTCGAAGTTGGTGCCGCCACCGCCGCGCAGGATGATGTGGCAATCTGGGTTGCCCGACGTATGCGCAATTGCCGCGAGGCCCGATTTCGCCATCGCCATAAAGTGGTGTGGCGTCGCGGCTGAACGCACCGCGTCAATTGCGATCTGCACATTGCCACGGGTGCCGTTTTTGAAGCCCACCGGACAAGACAGACCCGAAGCCATCTCGCGGTGGATCTGGCTTTCCGTAGTGCGCGCGCCAATCGCTGCCCAAGACACCAGATCATCAAGGTACTGCGGCACAGCGGCATCGAGGAATTCTGTCCCGACGGGCAGGCCCATTTCGTTCACCTGCAGGCACAGCTGGCGGGCCTTAGACAGGCCTTTGTTGATGCGGAAAGAGCCATCAAGGTCGGGGTCATTGATCAGACCTTTCCAGCCCGCAATGGTGCGCGGTTTTTCAAAGTAGACGCGCATGACGATTTCCAGCCGGTCGCCCAGCTCTGCGCGCAGCGGCGCCAGACGGCGGGCGTAGTCCATTGCAGCGTCCGGATCATGGACCGAGCACGGGCCCACCACAACCACCAGACGGTCGTCGCGACCGTGCAGAATGTCCTGAATACGGCTGCGCGCCTCCAGCACGGTTTGTCGCGCCGCATCGGTGAGCGGATGCTTCACCTCGAGCGCTTCGGGGCAGATCAGTTCCTGCATGTCATTGATCCGGATATCCTGAGTTTTTTTGGTCATTTGGGTGTCCTGTAAGGGTCAGGCCCCGTTTTGATCCTCAGGCGTGAGATAAAAAAACCGCCCGTGGATCCTGGGGCGGTTGGTATCTGGTGTCTGTTGTCGCTCTTTCTTTACAGCGCGACTGACCCTCCGACCGCCTGATGGCTCGGATAGTAAAAATACCAAAATGCGGCATAGGATTGAGGGCGGGTCATATTCATGTGCCGGACGCTAACGGAGATTCGCGGCTCTGTCGATCCCCAATTTTCGCCCCTCAGATGTGTTTTTTTCTGGGCCTTGGCGGGGGCCATGCGTACAGGTGACACCCAAGCAAACGGAGGCCCCCATGGCGGAACAGGCAAAATTCCTCAGCGGCAGTTTATTTCGCCATATCACGGTGATGTCCTTCACCGCTTCGCTTGGGCTGATGGCGGTTTTTGCCGTGGATTTCGTCGATATGGTCTTCATTTCCATGCTGGGCAAGGACGCGCTGGCGGCGGCTGTGGGCTATGCGGCGGCGATTCTGTTTTTCACCACCTCCTTCAATATTGGTGTGGCCATTGCGGCTGGCGCGCTGGTGGCCCGCGCGCTGGGCGCGGGCGATGCAAAGCTGGCGCAGGCGCGAACGTCCCATGCGCTGCTGGCCGGCGGTCTTGCCTGCGCGGTGTTTGCGTTGGTCATTTGGCTGTCGTTGGACACGCTTGTGGCGCTGGTCGGGGCCTCAGGGCATACGCAGGATCTCGCGGTGCACTACCTGCAGATCATTGTTCCCACCCTGCCCTTTCTGCTGATGGGCATGGCGGGTGGTGCGATCCTGCGCGCCCATGGAGATGCGCGGCGGGCCATGCTGGCCACCATTGCCGGTGGTCTGGTAAATGCAGTGCTGGACCCGATCCTGATTTTTGGCCTGAACCTGGAGCTGACCGGCGCGGCACTGGCCTCTGCTGCTGCGCGCATTGCCATGGCCTATTTTGCGCTTGCACCGATTATCCGCCACTACGGGGGCCTGCGCTGGCCTGCGCCGCTGGCGTTTCTACGCGACCTGCCCCCCATTGCCGCCATCGCCCTGCCCGCGATCCTAACACAGCTTGCCACCCCTGTGGGGCAGGCCTATGTCACCCGATCCATGGCCGCCTTTGGCGAAGACGCTGTGGCTGGCATGGCCATTGTCAGCCGCATGACACCCCTGGCGTTTGGCACCCTTTTCGCCCTCTCAGGCGCGGTGGGGCCGATTGTTGGACAGAACTTCGGCGCGGGCAAATTCGCGCGCGTGCACCAGACGCTGCGCGATGCGCTGATCTTCACCGGGCTTTTTGTGGTATCGATGACGCTGGTGCTGTTTTTCCTGCGCGAACCGGTGGTGGCGCTGTTTAATGCCACCGGCACAGCACAAACCCTGATCTACCTGTTCTGCGGCCCGCTGGCGCTGGCGTTTTTCTTTAATGGAGCGCTTTTTGTGTCAAACGCCTGTTTCAACAATCTGGGGCACCCGTTCTTTTCCACCTGGCTCAACTGGGGGCGGCACACGCTGGGTACCATTCCACTGGTGTGGCTCGGGGCGCAGATCTGGGGTGCCCCCGGCGCGCTGGTGGGGCAGGCCTTAGGCGGGGTGATCTTTGGTCTTCTGGCAGTGTATCTGGCCCGGCGCGTGATCCGCCGCGCCGAGGCGACCCCGACCGCAGTCGCACCCAGCCTGTTCCAGCGTCAAGCCCGGCAGGTCATCCTGTTTTTCAATCGCCGCTGAACGGCCCCCGGTTTGATCTGTGCCGTTGCGCGTTACGCGATCATTGACGGGCCGCCCCGGACCGAACACGACATGTCGATCATCCAGCCAATACAAATGATTGTTCCCATTCCCCCGAAGCCCACCGAAAACGCTGATCGACGCTCACCATCCGCTCCGAACCCGCCCC
>SPLB01000121.1 GCA_004566265.1 Paracoccaceae bacterium
GGTCAGCGCCGCGGGTGTCGGGGTGGGCACCCACGGGCGGTCGTATTCCGGTGCGGAGGACGAAAGTTTGGACAGCGGCAGGTCTGCTTTGATGTCGCCATTGTGCATGATCAGGAAGCGGTCTTCGGCAATGGTTTCCCCGACGATTGCAAAATCGAGGTCCCATTTCACAAAGACGGCTTTTGCTTCGGCTTCCAGCTCGGGCTTGAGAACCATCAGCATGCGTTCCTGAGATTCCGACAGCATCATCTCATAAGCTGTCATGTTCTCTTCGCGCTGCGGCACGTCTTCGAGGGTCAGTTGTACACCAAGACCACCTTTGTCGCCCATTTCCACGGCCGAGCAGGTCAGACCCGCCGCGCCCATATCCTGGATCGAGATCACAGCGCCGGTCTGCATCAGCTCCAGCGTGGCTTCCATCAGGCGTTTTTCGGTGAAAGGGTCGCCAACCTGAACGGTAGGACGCTTCTCTTCAATGCTGTCGTCAAATTCTGCCGATGCCATGGTTGCGCCGCCAACGCCATCACGGCCGGTTTTTGCACCAAGATAGACCACCGGCATGCCCACGCCAGAGGCAGCGGAGTAGAAAATGCCATCGGTTTTTGCCAGACCGGCCGCAAAGGCGTTTACAAGACAGTTGCCATTGTAGGCTTCGTGGAAGCGCACCTCGCCACCAACACAAGGCACACCAAAACAGTTGCCATAGCCGCCAATGCCCTCGACCACGCCATTGACCAGCTGACGGGTCTTGTGGTGCTCGGGCACGCCAAAAGACAGAGAGTTCATGGAAGCGATGGGACGCGCGCCCATGGTGAATACATCCCGCAAAATGCCGCCCACACCAGTCGCCGCCCCTTGGTAGGGTTCAATATAAGAGGGGTGGTTGTGGCTTTCCATTTTGAAAACAACCGCGTCGCCATCGCCAATGTCCACGATACCTGCGTTTTCGCCGGGGCCACAGATCACCTGCGGGCCTTCGGTTGGCAGAGTGCGCAGCCATTTCTTGGACGACTTATAGGAACAGTGTTCGTTCCACATGGCCGAAAAAATACCGAGCTCTGTGAAGGTTGGTTCTCGACCAATAATATCGAGAATGAGCTGGTATTCATCGGGTTTCAGCCCGTGATTTTCAATCAGCTCGGGCGTGATGGCTGGATCCTGCATGGCGCTTGGCGGCCCCCTGGTAATTTGGGATGTCGTTGGTGACATCGCTTGATACGTGGGCGGGTTCTAGAGGAAAGATCGCCGCGTGGGAAGATGGTTTGAAAAACCTATGTGACAGTGAGGGGTTGATTTGCGTTTCGCCTGAAATTTGATCATTTGCGTGGTATTTGCGCACTTCTACCAAGTGGTAAGGCTGGGAAACCGCTCCTTACGCGGGGAGAGGCCAATTTTCTGGGGCGATGTGCTTGCGTCCCGCAGCCTGTATCGGTTTTGTGACACCAAACAGCGGCCCCTTTGGCTTTGCCACAGAAAAACGACGCGTCCGTGACATCAGTCCGCAAGCGCGCAATAGGCAAAAAAAAGGCCGAGCACTAAGCTCGGCCGAAGTCCAACAGGGAGGTATGAAGAGCAGCGGTTGCTGCCGTCTTCGAAGATGCACTTAGGCGTTCGCATTGCGCCTCGCAAGGTTTTCCAGCCCAAGATCGCGTCAATCCTGCTATGCGTTCTGCGCATGGCACACTTGGGGCAGCCCAGCATTGGCTGCATGGCTGCGGCCGAGGCGCGTGATTGTGGGCGTGAGACCCGCTAGGAACGGCAGCGTGCGCCTTCCTTTGCGTCCGGCAATTGCGTCAGGTGGTATTGGTCGATCGCGCAAGCCACACCGTGGCGCCGCCACAGCGCGCATCTTCGACGACGTGCTGGACAACCTCGAAGCCGTGTCGGTGCAATAAAGATCGGTATTCGGCGGCATCAAGGCTGGCATGGTACAGGGGCTCTCCTGCCAGATCCCCGATGGCCTCGCCCTGTGCTGGGCCGCTGGTGAACATCAATGCAGCACCCGGTGCGGCGTGTTGCGCAAAGACGTCAAACATCCGCCGCTGGTCTTCTGGGGTAAGGTGAAAGAAGCCGTGCCAGGCAAGGACCCCGTCAAATCGCCGATCCAGCCGCAGGGTGCGCATGTCCGAGATCAGCCATTGCGCATCGGGGAGCGTAGTGCCTGCGATTGCGATGAGCTCTGGTGACGTGTCGACCCCAGTTACACAGGCCCCTTGCCCTGATAGATATTCCGCCATCGGAGAACCGGACCCGCAGCCGATGTCCAAAACCGAAGCAGAGGGCGGCAGAAGGTCCAGAAACGGGTCAAGCCAAACACGTTCCCAAAGCGACGTGCCGCGTTGGCCGACCCATGTCAGCGCGTGGGTCTGGTACAGTTCAATTATACGGTCTGCGTCCTTTGTCATGTTTTGGCCCATGCGGTTAGACTTCGGAACCGGTCAAAGGGTCCGCGAAACATCGCCGCTCCCAACAGATCGAAACGCACCTTTGCGTCCGGGAGGAAAAAGGGAAGATCAGATCTTCCCCAGTTCTTTCATATGCTTGCGGTGCGCAATGATTTCGTTTTGCACAAAATCTCGAAAGGCCGCGATGCGCTGCGAATGGCGTAGCTCTTCGGGATAGGCGAGGTAAACTGGCACCGGGTTGGTGTCCTCTTCCGGGAAAACCTGCACCAGATCCGGGAAATCCTCGGTCACGTAATCGGGCAGAACACCAATGCCAAGGTCGTGGATCACGCCCTGCAGTACGCCAAAGTAGTTGTTGACCGACAGAACCGAGTCTGGCTTGTGGGTCATCAATTTCTGAACCAAGGTCGAGGCAGAGCCCACCTGTGCGGCCTGAAGGCTCTGGCTGATCAGTCGGTGGTTTTTGATTTCCTCAACGTCAAGCGGATAGCCGTGTTTGTTTAGGTAGTCTTTGGACGCATAGAGCCGCATGTGCACCGTCATCAAGCGTTTGCGAATGAGATCTGCTTGGCTTGGCTCCTTCATACGGATCGCCACATCGGCCTCGCGCATGGGCAGGTCCAGCACCCTTTCTTCCAGCATCAGATCAACTTTTAGGTGCGGATACTGTTCATAGAGTTTTGTCAAACGCGGCGCGAGCCACAGAGTGCCAAAGCCGGTTGTGGTTGTCACACGCAATTCGCCAAACACACCTTCTTCGCTGTCGCGAATACGGGCCGAGGCGCTTTCAAGCCGCTTGGACATCGTTTTCGTGGCGTCAAATAACAGCTCGCCCTGTTCCGTCAGGATCAGCCCCCTCGCATGGCGATGGAAGAGGGTCGCGTTAAGGCTTTCCTCCAGTCCCCTGATTTGCCGACTGACCGCAGATTGAGACAAGTTCAACTTGTCGCCCGCATGAGTGAGGCTCCCCGCGTCCGCCACCGCGTGAAATATCCTCAGCTTGTCCCAATCCATCTCTGCCTCTCTTTTTGCTATTCTTAAAGTATATGATTTTCTTGTTAAGTTTCAAACCCAACCGGCGTCTTCAGGCAAGATCATCAACTATTTTATAGACAGGTCAATAATAATGACCCATATTGGATCCAATATAGCGCGCACATCACGGCAGAGGAGGGCCCGATGAGCAAGCCAGAGATCACACTCAATGACAGATATGACCTGGGAAAAGACCACATTTTGCTCAATGGCACGCAGGCGCTTGTACGCTTGATGCTTATGCAGAAGGCCCGGGACGCGGCGGCGGGTCTGGATACTGCTGGGCTGGTGACCGGCTATCGCGGATCACCACTGGGCGCGGTGGATATGCAAATGCAGCGGGCGCGAAAGCAGTTGGCGAATTCCAATGTCACCTTTCAATACGGGCTCAACGAAGATCTCGCTGTGACCGCGATCTGGGGGGCGCAGCAGGCTGAAATTCGAGGCGAGGGCAAATATGACGGGGTCTTCGGCTTGTGGTACGGTAAAGGTCCCGGTGTGGATCGGTCTGGCGATGCGCTGCGCCACGCAAATATGGCGGGGTCGTCGCAGCGCGGCGGCGTGCTGGTTGCCATGGGCGATGACCACACCGGGGAAAGCTCCACCGTGTTGCACCAGTCAGAATGGTCGCTTCTGGATTGCTATTTGCCAATTCTCAACCCGGCCGGCGTGCAGGAAATTCTTGACTTCGGCGTCTATGGCTATGCTTTGTCGCGGTTTTCCGGTCTTTGGGTTGGACTGAAAACGATGAAAGACACGGTGGAGGCGACCTCTGTTGTCGACGGTCGCCCGGACCGCATGCAGCTGGCCACGCCGGAGTTTGCCATGCCCGAAGGCGGGTTAAACATCCGTCTGGACGATGATCGCTTCCGTCAGGAAACCCGCATCATTGATTACAAACGCTTCGCGGCAGAGGCCTTCAGCCATGCCAACAAGATGGACAAAAGAGTCTGGGGCAAGCCGGGGGCGAAAATTGGGATCGTTGCGGCAGGCAAGAACTGGCTGGATCTGGTTCATGCGCTGAACTTGCTGAACATCAATGAAAACATGGCCGAACGTCTGGGCATTACCACCTACAAAGTGGGTCAGACCTGGCCGATGGACATGAAAGGCTTCCACGATTGGGCTGAGGGTCTTGATCTGATTGTCGTGGTAGAAGAAAAGCGCAAGCTGATCGAAATCCAGATCAAGGAAGCCATCTTTGATGACCGTCGCGGCCGCCGGGTTTATGGCTGGTACAAAGGGGGCGCAGGGGCCATGCACCGCGAAGAGTTGTTCCCGACCAAATTTGCCCTCGACCCTATTATGATTGCTGAAAAACTGGGCGACATCCTGATCGAAGAAGGTCGGGACAGCGAGGCGATTCAGGCGGGGCTTGCAAAGCTTATGGACGCACGCCGTGCGGATAACGCCGAGGAAATCGCCGCGCGGATGCCGCATTTCTGCTCGGGCTGTCCGCATAATTCTTCGACCCGTCTGCCCGAGGGCAGCCGGGCATACGCCGGGATTGGCTGTCACTTCATGGTGCAGTGGATGGACCGCAACACCGTCGGTTGCACCCATATGGGCGGTGAGGGTGTGAATTGGGTCGGCGAGGCGCCGTTCTCAAAACGCAAGCATGTGTTCCAGAATCTCGGCGATGGCACCTACAATCACTCCGGCGTTCAGGCCATTCGCGCCGCTTTGGCCGAAGGAACCAATATCACCTACAAAATCCTGTTTAACGACGCGGTCGCAATGACCGGTGGTCAGGGCAATGAGGGTGGGTTGTCCGCTGATCGCATTGCGCGCGAGCTGAAGGCGATGGGCATAGAACACCTCACTGTGGTGTACGACGAAAAAGAAGACGTCGATCAGGCCCTATTCCCCAGCGGCGTGCCATTGAAAGAACGTTCCGAAATGCTGGCGGTTCAGCGCGAGATGGAGCAGACCGAGGGCGTGTCGATCATCCTTTATATTCAGACCTGCGCTGCGGAAAAGCGCCGCCGTCGCCGCAAGGGGCTGTTCCCGGACCCCGATCAGCGTATGTTCATTAATACGGACGTCTGCGAAGGCTGCGGCGATTGTGGTGTGCAATCCAACTGTGTCTCAATCGTCCCGAAAGAGACAGAGCTTGGTACCAAACGCGCGATTGACCAATCCAGCTGCAACAAAGATTTTTCCTGCGCAAACGGGTTTTGCCCATCGTTTCTCACGGTTGAGGGTGCAAAGATCCGCAAGGAAGCGACCGCGAGCCTCGACCTTCCGGACATGCCAGACCCTACGCTGCCTGCGATCACGGGCACGCATAATGTTGTGCTGACCGGCGTGGGCGGCACGGGCGTTGTGACCATTGGTGCGGTGCTGGCCCAAGCTGCGCACATCGACGGCAAGGGCGTCGGCATGATGGAGATGGCGGGCCTCGCCCAAAAGGGCGGCGCGGTGCACATCCATTGCCGCATTGCCAATGCCCCCGAAGACATCAGTGCCATTCGTGTGGCCACCGGCGAAGCGCATGCGTTGATCGGCGGCGATCTCGTCGTCAGCGCAGGCGCCAAGACCATTGGCCTCATGGCGACAGGCCAAACGGGGGCTGTCATCAACAGCCATGAAATTATCACTGGTGAATTTACCCGAAATCGCGATTTTTCCCTGCCCAGCGACCGTTTGCAGCTGGCACTTCAGGCGCGACTGCGTGACCGGCTGGATATGTTTGATGCATCACAACTCGCCCGGGTGACCATGGGTGACAGCATATTTTCGAACATGATGATCTTTGGCGCGGCCTGGCAGCGTGGGCTGGTGCCCGTCAGCGGCGATGCCATCCGCAATGCAATCACGCTGAATGGTGCGGCGGTGGACCGGAACCTAAGGGCCTTTGAAATCGGACGGTGGGCTGTGCTGCATCCGGAAGAGGCCGCAGAGGTTCTGGCCCCGTCCGTGGTCGATCTGCCCAAAACCATCGACGAACAAATTGCCTTCCGCCGGGATCATTTGGTGAAATACCAAGGAAACGGGCTTGCGCGTCGGTTTGATAAGATGCTGTCCAAGGTTGCTGATCCTGACCTCCGTCTGTCCATTGCAAAAGGCTATCACAAGCTTTTGGCGTATAAGGACGAATATGAGGTGGCGCGCCTCCTTCTCGGAAGCCGTGAGAAAGTTGAGGCCGAGTTCGAAGGCGACCTGAAAATTTCCTACAATCTTGCGCCGCCGATCTTGGGTGGAACCGATGCCAATGGTCGCCCCAAAAAGCGCCGTTTCGGCCCCAGCACGGAAAGGCTGTTGAAACTTCTGGCGCGGCTGAAGCGGTTGCGCGGCACGCCGCTTGACGTATTCGGCTATACCGATGAACGCAAAATGGAGCGCGCGCTGATCAAACAGTTCGAAGCCGATATGGGTGAATGGCTGGATAAGGCCAAAGATTTGGCGGCATTGAAAGCTCTGGCAGAATTGCCTCTCCAGATCCGAGGATTTGGCCCCGTGAAACAGGCCTCTGAACAGCAGGCCGCCAAACGCCGCGAAGAAATTTTACTGAACCTTAGAAATCCTACGTTTCCCCTTCGGGAGGCGGCAGAATAAGGCGTAACCCGTGCCATAATCAGTGGGGAAGCTCTGGTCGTATTGCGGACTTCCCATTGCGGGCTCTTTCGATTAGACGGAGCGGACCCCACGCTGCCGTCCTATCTGCGTTATGCCAGGGCAAAGGGTCGTGGATGAAATTCCCCTTGGTTGGTGCTGCGTGCGCCGCCTCTTTGACGGAGACAGCAGACCGATGCCCTCGGATCGTCAGATTGCACGCGAAATTTCTTACGCGCATTCCGCGGCA
This sequence comes from Paracoccaceae bacterium, assembly GCA_004566265.1. Lineage (GTDB taxonomy): Bacteria > Pseudomonadota > Alphaproteobacteria > Rhodobacterales > Rhodobacteraceae > Epibacterium. Next base: position 7,246 of record SPLB01000121.1, read on the forward strand.
ACCCGGCCCGGACGGTTTATGATCCGACTGATGGAAAACTCCACCGGGCGGCTGCGTCTGATCCGGCGCGCCAAAGGGTATGAAAAAGAGGTCGCTGCCGGCGGAGACTTTTGGGATATTATAATTCGCCGCTACGGCCTGACGCTGAATGTGGTTGGCGGCAGCCTAGAGAATATTCCACAGGACAAGCCAGTTATTGTGATTGCCAATCACCCTTACGGAATTTTAGACGGCATGATGCTGGGCTATATTCTGTCCAAAACCCGCCCCGATTTTCGCATCCTGGCGCATCGCATTTTCCGCAAGGCGGAAGATCTGAATAAAGTGATCCTGCCGATCTCTTTTGACGAAACCAAAGAGGCTGTGAAAACCAACCTTGCGACCCGCAAGGAAGCCCTGAGCTATCTTGCGGGTGGTGGGGCAATCGGGATTTTCCCAGGCGGCACCGTGTCAACGGCTTCCAAACCGTTTTCACACCCAATGGATCCGGGCTGGCGCAGCTTCACTGCGCGCATGGTGAGCAAATCAGATGCCGTTGTGGTGCCGCTGTTTTTTGAGGGGCATACCTCGCGTCTGTTCCAGATTGCGTCTCATCTGCACAACACGCTGCGCATGGGGCTTTTGATCAAAGAGTTCAAGAAACGTGTCGACACCCCGGTTCGGGTGGTGGTCGGTGAACCCATTGGGCGTGATGTTTTGGACCCTCTGGCTAAGGACAGCAAACAGATGATGGATTTCCTGCGCAAAGCGACGTATGACCTGTCTCCGGAACCGCTCAAATCCTATGACTACGGGTACGAGTTCGAGGAAAAGCACCGCACCTGAAGCGCGGCGTTTGAAGGCAGACAAAATGGCAGTTGGTATTTTTGATTCAGGTCTCGGGGGACTTACCGTCCTCAATGCGGCCCAGAAGCATCTCCCGGATGTTGATTTCCTCTACTATGGGGACAATGCACGCGCGCCTTATGGCGTGCGGGATGCCGAAGATGTGTTTCAGCTGACCAATACTGCCGTACATCAGATGTGGGACATGGGTGCCAATCTGGTGATCCTCGCTTGCAACACAGCCTCTGCTGCCGCGCTGCGTCGGATGCAAGAGGCAGGCGTGCCCGAAGGAAAGCGCGTGCTTGGTGTATTTGTGCCGCTGATCGAGGCCTTGACCGAACGCAACTGGGGCGACAATTCCCCCCCCCGCGAAGTTGAGGTTAAACATGTGGCGCTGTTTGCAACGCCCGCCACGGTGTCGAGCCGCGCGTTCCAGCGCGAGCTGGCCTTTCGTGCGATTGGTGTGGATGTTGAGGCCCAAGCCTGCGGCGGTCTGGTCGATGCCATTGAGGAAGGCGATATGATCCTGGCCGATGCGCTGGTCAAAAGCCACGTGGATGCGCTGTTGCGCAAAATGCCAAACCCTCAGGCCGCGGTCCTGGGCTGTACGCATTACCCGCTTATGGAGGAAGCCTTCCAGAAAGCGCTTGGGGAAGATGTGAAAGTCTTCTCGCAGGGCAACCTTGTGGCGCAGAGCCTCGGTGACTATCTGACCCGCCACCCCAATATGCGCGGCACGGGCGACGCAGGGTACTACACCACCGGTGATCCGACCCGCGTCAGCACGCGTGCAACGCAGTTTTTGCGACGAGAAATCACATTCAAGAAAGCCTGAATAAGGCCGCTTACCCAATTGATTTCGAGAGACATTCCCTCAAGTGAGGATTCTGATATGACCCATAATGTGGCTATCCTTGGTGCATCCGGCTATACCGGCGCTGAACTTGTGCGGCTGATCAGCCAGCACCCCGACATGAAAATCGCAGCGCTGGCCGCCGAGCGGAAAGCCGGCATGCAAATGGCTGATGTCTTCCCACATCTGCGCCATCTGGACCTGCCAACACTCTGCAAAATCGGCGAGATTGATTTCGCGTCTATTGACCTCTGTTTTTGTGCGCTGCCGCATAAAACCAGCCAGAACGTGATCTCTGAGCTGCCCACCGATCTGAAGATCGTCGATCTGTCTGCCGACTTTCGCCTCTCGGACCCGGAAGAATACGAGAAGTGGTACGGCAACCCGCATTCAGCGGTCGAGATGCAGAAAGAAGCGGTCTACGGCTTGACCGAGTTTAACCGCGAAGCGATCGCCAAGGCGCGTCTGGTGGCGGGCACCGGATGCAATGCGGCCACCGGTCAATTTGTGCTGCGCCCGCTGATTGCGGCAAACGTGATTGATCTCGATAATATTATTCTCGACATGAAATGCGCCGTATCGGGCGCAGGTCGGGCGCTCAAAGAAAACCTGCTCCACGCCGAACTGTCCGAGGGATACAACGCCTATGCCATTGGCAGCACTCACCGGCACCTCGGCGAATTTGACGAACAGTTCTCTGCTATTGCCGGTCGCCCGGTGAAGGTCCAGTTCACCCCGCATCTGCTGCCGGTGAACCGCGGCATTCTGGCCACGACCTACGTCAAAGGCGACGCCAAGGCGATTTATGCAGCGCTGGAAGCGGCTTACAAGGACGAGCCCTTTATTGAGCTGCTGCCCTTTGGTCAGGGCCCCAGCAGCCACAGTGTGCGCGGGTCGAACTTCGTGCACATCGGGGTAGCCGAGGACCGCGTTGAAGGCCGCGCCATTGTGATTGCCGCGCTGGATAACCTGACAAAAGGTAGCAGCGGACAGGCCTTGCAGAACGCAAACCTGATGTTAGGTCTCGAAGAAACAGCGGGCTTAATGATGGCACCGCTCTTTCCCTAAATTTGCATCAGCCAGCGAAAGACGCGCCAGATGAAGTCCATCAAAAAGCAACGCCGCATTCAGGTTCTGGCATTGACAGCGGTGGCGCTGATCACGGCAACCGTGCTGATCGGATATGCCATGCGGGATGGTATCAACTTCTTCCGATCGCCGTCTCAGGTGATGGAAGAAGCGCCGCCACCCAACGAAGTCTTCCGCCTGGGGGGCCTGGTCGAGGAAGGTTCCATCGTGCGAGGGCAAGGGGAAACCGTGTCCTTTTCCGTGACCGATGGCGGGGCAACTGTGGCGGTGACCTTCACAGGCGTGCTCCCCGATCTTTTTTCGGAAAATCAGGGCATGATTGGCACCGGACGTTATGTGAATGGCGTGTTTGAGGCAACCGAGATCCTCGCCAAACATGACGAGACCTATATGCCGAAAGAGGTCGCGGATGCGCTGAAGGCGCAGGGGGTGTTCAAACCCGAAAGCTGAGTCTTGACCAGAATTCCCGAAACGCCTCGCCACAAGCGGGGCGTTTTGCGTTGTGGGGTGTTGCGCCCCCGGCGCACGCGCTGGTGACGGGTCTTAAGGCGGACTCTGTCAGACTGCCGGGCAGGGAGCCTATCAGGAGCAAAACCCATGGACCCACGCCAGATTGCGCAGGAAATCATCGCTCGGGAGGGCGGATATGTGAATGACCCCGACGATCCCGGCGGGGCCACTAACCACGGCGTCACCATCCACACCCTGCGGCGGCTTGGGCTGGACCTGAACCGCGATGGTCGTGTGGACGCGCGTGATGTTCGTCGTCTAACCGCCGCACAAGCCGAGGAAATTTTCCTGCGGGACTATTTCCATAGGCCGCGTCTGGATCTGCTGCCCGCCTCCCTTCAGGCCACGGTGTTTGATATGCAGGTCAATTCCGGCAGTCAGGCAGTGCGGCTGTTGCAGCGGCTGCTGCGGGATATGGCTTATGACCTTGCGATTGACGGTGTCTGTGGGCCACAGACCGCGCGCGCAGCCCATGCGGCGGCAGCGGTCCATTCGGCGGCTCTGGTTGACGCCTATGGGATTGCCCGGCGCAATTACTACTTTGACCTCGCAGATCGGCGGCCTGCCATGCGCAAATATGCCCGCAGCCGCGCAGGTGGCAAAGGCGGATGGATCCTACGCGCCGAAAGCTTCGTCACCGACCACTATCACCTCAGCATAGCTGAATTCGACGCGCGTACGCGCCATTGGGAAAATTAACATGTTGTCAATGATTTGGAAAGCGTTCTTAGGGCGAGAGGCGAAGGGGTTGCGACAGACGATCGAGATTTTTCGTGAAAACGCCGAAAAGGCCTCTGGGCGGGATCATGCCCTGCAACAAGCTGCCCTTGCCCAGCTTGCCGCTGAATTTGCGTCCCCGAAAGCGGGATGGTTTGAACGGTTGATGGATGGGGTCAACCGCCTGCCACGCCCGATGATGGCACTGGGGACATTGGGTCTGATGATCGCGGCGATGGGTGACCCGCATTGGTTTGCCCTCCGTATGCAAGGATTGGCCCTGGTGCCAGAGCCGCTATGGTGGCTGCTGGGTATTGTGGTGTCGTTCTATTTTGGTGCTCGGGTGCAAGTGAAGTCACAGGACTTTCATCGCAGCATGGCAGCCGGTCTGGCGCGAGCACCTGCAGTGCTTGCCAATATCTCTCAGCGCCAAGAAGTCATTGGAAGGGGTTCAAAAACCGGCCAAAACCCTGCACTTGAGGACTGGAAGGCGGCGGCGCACAGCCCCACTTAAGTTGCCAGCCTGCGGCTGCAGGACGCAACGCATGACCATTGGCGGACACCGCCCATCGGGATATATATCAGATATGATTACAGAACTTGGTCACTTTGCCCTCATCCTAGCCTTTGTTATTGCGATTGTGCAAATGGTCGTACCCATGGTCGGCGCGCAGATGCGTTGGCCCGGCTGGATGGCTGTGGCCGAACCCGCCGCACAGGCGCAGTTGTTGTTCACAGCCTTTTCCTTTGGCGCGCTGATGTGGGCCTTTGTGACCTCTGATTTTTCGGTTCAGCTGGTGGTGCTGAACAGCCATTCCGCTAAGCCAATGCTGTATAAAATCTCAGGCACCTGGGGCAACCATGAAGGGTCAATGCTGTTGTGGGTGCTGATTGTAAGCCTTTTTGGTGCCGCAGCGGCCATAACGGGTGGGGGGCTGCCGCCGCGTCTCAAGGCGCGTGTTCTGAGCGTTCAGGCCGCGATTGGCGTCGCGTTTTTCGCTTTCATCCTATTCACCTCGAACCCGTTTGTGCGCATGGAGGTGCCCCCGTTTGACGGACAGGATCTGAACCCGCTGTTGCAGGATCCTGGCTTGGCATTTCACCCGCCATTCCTTTATCTGGGCTACGTGGGGCTTTCTATGGCGTTCTCCTTTGCTGTGGCGGCGCTGATCGAAGGCCGCGTGGATGCGGCCTGGGGTCGTTGGGTCCGTCCGTGGACCTTGGCGGCCTGGGTGTTTCTGACCATTGGCATCGCACTTGGGTCCTGGTGGGCGTATTACGAGCTGGGCTGGGGAGGCTTCTGGTTTTGGGACCCGGTTGAAAATGCGTCTTTTATGCCTTGGCTGCTGGCTGCCGCGCTGCTGCATTCGGCCATCGTCGTGGAAAAGCGCGAAGCGCTGAAAAGCTGGACCATTTTGCTGGCAATCCTGGCCTTTGGGTTTTCGCTGATTGGGACTTTTATTGTACGGTCGGGGCTACTCACGTCGGTCCATGCGTTTGCCAATGACCCGGAGCGCGGGATTGTCATTCTGTTCATCCTCGCTGTGTTTACGGGGGGGGCGTTGACGCTCTTTGCAATGCGCGCCCAAGCCATGGAGGCCAAAGGCGTCTTTGGGGTGGTCAGCCGCGAAAGCGCGTTGGTGGCCAACAACCTCCTGCTGGCGGTGAGTTGTTTTGTGGTTTTTGTCGGCACACTTTGGCCGGTGGTGGCCGAGATGGCTTTCGACCGCAAGCTGTCCGTCGGTGCCCCTTTTTTCGATATGGCCTTCACACCCTTTATGGTGCTTTTGGGGCTTTTGTTACCGGTTGGGTCGATGATGCCCTGGAAGCGGGGCAATCTGGCACAGAGCGCGTGGAAACTGCGCTATGGCTTTGTGCTGGCGCTGGCGCTTGCGGGGCTGGTCTGGGCCATGCAGTCGGGCCGCAGCCTTCTGGGGCCAGTTGGCCTGTTCCTTGGCGCATGGGTCACACTTGGCGCGGTGTTGGATCTGTGGGGTCGTACTGGAAAATCCGGTGCCGCGCGTCTGCTGCGCCTGCCGCGCGCGGATTGGGGCAAAGCCACTGCGCATATTGGACTTGGCGTCACCATCTTTGCCATTGCGGGCCTGACCGCCTGGCAGCAGGAAGACATTCGTGTCGCCATGCCGGGTCAACCCTTCGAGGTCGGCGGCTACCAAATGACCCTGCGCGATGTGGTTCAGGAGCGTGGTCCGAACTTCTTTTCAACCAAAGGGATTGTCGAGATCACGCAGAACGGGCGCGATGTGGCGGTGCTACACCCGGAAAAACGCGTTTATCCGGTTGCCCAAATGCCCACGACCGAGGCGGCGATTGATTACCGCTTTGCCCGCGACCTTTATGTTGTGATCGGGGACGAGCAGGATAATGGCGGCTGGACCATGCGTACCTATATCAAACCCTTTGCGAACTGGATCTGGGGCGGCTGCGGGTTGATGGCGTTGGGTGGATTCCTGAGCCTCAGCGACCGTCGTTTCCGGGTGGCCGCGGGTGCGCGCAAAACATCCGCCAAAGGGGTGCCAGCGGAATGACACAGCTCGTTACACC
>SPLB01000122.1 GCA_004566265.1 Paracoccaceae bacterium
CGGCACGTAAAGGGGGCTTGCATCTGCAGGTTTAGAACCGCATCTATCGATCATGAACCAAGACAGTCCCAAAACTCTTCTTTGCCTCGGGTATGGTTACAGTGCCCGCGCGATTGCCACACGTCTGCGACCGCAGGGGTGGCGCGTAATTGGCACATCGAGACGGGCGTTTGAGGCCGAAGGGATTGAGGCCATTCAATGGCCCGGAGATGAGCTGCCATTGCAGGGTGTGACGCATATCCTCCATTCCATTGCGCCAACGGCAGTGGGGGATCCTGTGTTCACCGCAATGGGGGCACAAATCGCCGCGCTGCCCAGCCTTGAATGGTTTGGCTATTTGTCTACCACGGCGGTCTATGGCCATCGCGATGGCGGTTGGGTGGATGAAAGCGATAGTGTAGCTCCGACGAGCATCCGCGGTGAGCGGCGCGCACAGGCAGAATCCAAGTGGCAGTCGATTGCTGGTTTGCCGCTGCATATTTTTCGTTTGGCAGGGATTTACGGGCCTGGGCGCGGACCTTTTGCGAAGCTGATGGCCGGAAAGGCACGTCGGATTGTGAAGCCGGGTCAGGTGTTTTCCCGCATCCATGTCGAGGATATTGCCAATATACTTCAAGCGTCGATCGCGCGACCAAACTCTGGAGCGATATATAATGTCTGCGATGATGAACCTGCACCGCCACAGGATGTACTCGGTCATGCGGCAGAGCTGTTAAACCTTCCGGTGCCTGCAGAGGTGCCCTTTGATGAGGCCGGCATGACCCCGATGGCGCGCAGTTTTTACGGCGAGAACAAGCGCGTGCGCAATGACCGCATCAAGCACGAATTGGGTGTGAAACTGCTCTACCCCGAGTATCGCAGCGGGTTGCAGGCGGTACTGGAGGCCGAAGATCTGGCCGGTTTTGTCCCTCCAGCCGAGCCGCCGGGGGTGTAAGCGCGGTATGATTTTCTTGTTTGTGTTGGTGCAATACAAGACGCTTGGTCAACTGCGGGCGCGTTTAGACAGCTCTTTCCCAGGTGCCATGGCCCAAATTTGGCGTAACATTCCGTTGATCCGCCGTTGGTCGATTTTTCTTCTGCCTGCAGTATCTACGACCGTCAAAGATCGTATCGCTTTGCTGGATTTGTTCGTGGCACGGCCGGATCATATACCCGCTTGGATGATGGGCGATGATACTGTCGCGGACCTCGTGTTTAAACTCAACCACCACTGGTCCGCGTCCTTGTTTCGAACGTATTTTCAGCTTACGACCGGTGTGGTTTTCCGTTAAATAGCCTTAAGTTAGAATAATTTATCACATAGTGGTGCCATTGGGTGCCATGCCCAAAACCTCGAGCACTTTGGCTTCGATCTGCGGCGCGTTCATCGCGGCGACTTCATACATGTCCTGAGGGCTGGCCTGATCAATGAACGTGTCGGGCAGAACCATGGAGCGGTATTTGAGGCCGCTGTCAAAGACGCCTTCCTCCGCCAAGAGCTGGGCGACGTGCGAACCGAAGCCGCCTACAGCGCCTTCTTCGATCGTGATCAGCGCTTCGTGGTTTGTAGCTAGGTCCAGAACCATGTCGCGGTCCAGCGGTTTGGCAAAGCGCGCATCCGCTATGGTTGGTGTGACGCCCTTTGCCGCGAGCGCCTCGGCGGCTTTGCGGACCTCCCCCAGACGGGTGCCAAAGGACAAAAGCGCCACGCGTGCGCCGGTTTGGATCATGCGGCCTCTACCGATTTCGAGGATCTCCGGCTGTTCTGGTATATCGACGCCTTCGCCCTCACCGCGCGGATAGCGGAAAGCGATGGGTCCGTCGTCATAAGCCGCAGCGGTGGCCGTCATATGAACCAATTCTGCTTCATCCGCGGCGGCCATCACCACCATGCCCGGAAGGTTGGCCATGTAGGCCACGTCAAATGATCCTGCGTGGGTTGCGCCATCCGCGCCCACCAGACCTGCGCGGTCGATGGCAAATCGGACGGGCAGGCGCTGGATCGCCACATCGTGCACCACCTGATCGTAACCACGCTGTAGGAAGGTGGAATACATCGCGCAGAAGGGCTTCATGCCCGCAGCGGCAAGCGCAGCAGAAAAGGTCACACCATGTTGTTCGGCAATCCCAACGTCAAAAGTACGCGAAGGATAGCGTTCGGCCATCAGTTTGAGGCCGGTGCCGTCGGGCATGGCCGCCGTCACCGCGCAAATTTTCGAATCATTTGCAGCCAAATCGACCAGCGTTTTGCCAAAGACAGAGGTATAGGAGGGCGCGTTGGAGGGAGCTTTTCTTTGTTCACCGGTGACCATGTCGAACTTTGCCGTCGCATGCCCTTTATCAAAGGCCGATTCGGCCGGGGCATAGCCTTTGCCCTTTTGGGTCAGAACGTGGATCAGCACGGGGCCAGTGGCGCGCGCCCTAACGGTGCGCAGAACCGGCAGCAGCTGATCCATGTCATGGCCGTCGATCGGGCCAAGATAGGAAAAACCAAGGCTTTCAAAGAGAGTGCCACCAACCGCCATGCCCTTCAGCATGTCCTTGGCACGTTTGGCCCCTTCGCGGAACGGCTCTGGAAGCATCGACGCAATGCCTTTTGCCGCAGCCTTTAGGTCTTGAAACGGCTCTTCCGCGTACAGGCGCGAGAGATAGGACGACAGAGCACCCACGGGCGGCGCAATGGACATTTCATTATCGTTCAGAATGACGATCATCCGCTTGCCCAAATGGCCTGCGTTGTTCATGGCCTCGAACGCCATCCCCGCAGACATAGACCCATCGCCAATCACGGCAATAGCATCCCCCAGACCTTCGTCCACAACACCGCCCAGATCGCGTGCAACCGAGAACCCCAGCGCTGCTGAGATCGAGGTGGAACTGTGCGCCGCCCCGAAAGGATCATAGGCGCTTTCGGATCGCTTCGTAAAACCGGAAAGGCCATCTTTCATGCGCAGCGTGCGGATGCGGTCACGGCGCCCGGTTAGGATCTTATGCGGATAGCATTGGTGCGACACATCCCAGATGACCTTGTCCTTGGGGGTGTCAAAAATTGCATGCAGCGCCACGGTCAGCTCTACCACGCCCAAACCTGCACCAAGGTGGCCGCCGGTCACAGAGACCGCAGAGATGGTTTCTTGACGCAGCTCGTGTGCAACCTGTTCCAGCTGGGCATCGGAGAGGCGTTTGAGATCCGCGGGAGAGGCGATCTTGTCCAAAAGCGGGGTATGGGGCCGATCCGACATGATGTTCGGGCTCCTGCTGGCGTTAATCAGTTTTCGCGCGAAATAACGAAGCGCGCGGCTTGCTTCAAGGTTTCAGCGTGATCGCCGTAAGGTGCAAGCGCGTCGCAGGCTTGGTTACACAGCGCTTTGGCTTGCGCTTTGGCTTGATCCAGTCCCAGAAGCGAAACAAACGTGGCTTTACCGGCCTTGGCGTCTTTGCGCAGGGCTTTGCCGACCTTGGCATCGTCCCCTTCTACATCCAAGATGTCATCAGCGATCTGGAAGGCAAGGCCAAGGGCCCGGGAATAGGCCTGTAAGGCTTCGGGGCTCTCGCCTGCCAAAAGCGCGCCAGAGGTGGCGGACCATTCAATAAGGCGCCCGGTTTTGCGTTCCTGCAGAGCAGAAATCATGTCAAGAGTCAGCGGCTCAGCCGCGCCTTCGGCTGCAATGTCGCGCATCTGACCAGACACCATACCGTCCTTGCCCGCCGCCTGTGCGAGGGTCGAGACCAGTGTGATGGCATGCGGGCCAACCTCGGAGCGGGCCAGCAGTTCAAACGCGACGGTTTGCAAGCCGTCTCCGGCCAAAACGGCCGTGGCCTCGTCCCACTTGCGATGGAGGGTTGGCTGGCCGCGGCGCAGGTCGTCATCATCCATACAGGGCAGGTCGTCGTGCACCAACGAATAGGCATGCACGCACTCGATGGCCAGAGCGGCATCCAAGGCGCCCTGTTCGTCTATGCCATGCAGCCGCGCGCTCTCCAGAACCAGAAACCCGCGCAGCATTTTGCCGCCGACAATGGCATAGCGCATCGCCGTGTGCAGACGATCATCACCTGC
>SPLB01000123.1 GCA_004566265.1 Paracoccaceae bacterium
CAGGCATAGCTCAACCCGTCGTCACCAATCCCGGTGGCGGCATAATCGAGCGGGAAATCCACTTACGAAACGCCGCAAAACTGTTCAAACGAACCGAACCACCTCTTGCGGCGCTTTCACCGAACAAAATGCTGCAACGTTTTCAACACAGTTGAATACAAGTGCGATTGAAGTGAGCAGGCTTCAATCAAACAGAAAATACAATAGTGGACGACTTTTGCACCGCTCGCATTTTAGGAAAAAAGGCACTTCTGTGGCCTAATTCCGCACCTGGCTATACATTTGGGTTCAAGCAAAATTAAGCCCTTCCTCCTAATAATAAAGCCTCAACCAGCACGATTACATATCAAGAATCCGGGAGGTTCTGAAAATGAACGGCGCAAAATTTCTTTTATCCACAGCAGTCGCATGCAGTCTCGCCACAACCGCACTTGCGGATTGGACCGTCGAAGATGATTGGTCATTCCTGAGCTTTGTGTCCACCAAGAAACAGCATGTAGCGGAAAAACACGTCATTCAGGGGGTTACGGGCAATCTCTCGGAAGATGGGTCAATTGAGGTCAAAATTGACCTAAGAACTCATACATCGGGGGTCGATATCAGGGACGGCCGAATGGCCGATATACTGTTCAATGTTGCAGCCACACCAGAGGCTGTCTTTGTGGGCGAAGTCAACATGGATGAGGTTTCCGTTTTGACTGTCGGGCAGAGTATCCCTGTACTGGTTGAGGGCGATCTGACGATCGGAGAGATGGATAACTTTGTCGATTTCGAGGTCCTCGCCACCCGCGTGAGCGAAGACCGTGTGGTTGTAACAACTGTTGAGCCGGTCATAGTCGATTCGGTGGATTATGCCCTGGACGGTCGAATCGAGTCACTTCGACAGTTGGCGAAGCTCGACGTGATTTCGCTGTCTGTGCCGGTCTACTTCAACCTTAGCTTTTCCCGTTAAATAGTAGTAAGTTGGTGGCCTTATGTTAAACTCCGTCGCGCGCAAAGTAACAATGCTCTCGCTTCTTTTGGTCTTTGCATCATTACTCATTGGTGGCGCAGGTTTTTGGACCAATTCTCAGCGAAAGGCAGTGGCGGATGCTTATGCCCAGCAGAGTGAAGCGCAAAAAATGGCGTCTAACATAAAGGGGAGCTTGTTCACTCTGTCGGAATTGATCGGGAGCGATATACAAACAGACGTCGTGGAGTTGACAGAAAACTACCGCGCGGTGATGTCTGAGTTGAAGGAAAGTCTCCCTAGGATTTTCTTGGATGCGCGCAGCGAGGAAGCACTCGTCGCACTTAACGGTTTAGACGCCAATGCGGAGCTTAGTTTTGAGACCCGCGCGCGAATAATCGAGATACAGGCCCTCTGGGAAAATCAGATTTTGCCAGCAATCGAGAGGTCTGTCGAAGCGATAAGCCGAATCTCCTATGATAGTGGTGAGCAAGAATTAATTGCCACATTCGGCTCGGTTGAACGAGCGTTCTTGCAAACCTTGCTCACGCGCTCTGGCTTTGTTTCGTCCCCCACGGCGGAGGCCACCGACAAACTAGCGGCAGATGCGCGTGCATTGCGGGATGCAGCAAAACAAGCGCGTTCGACTTTTCGAACGGTTGGGCGCGCTGAAGCCAAGGCATTGTTTGAAGCCGCGCGAAAAGTTGAAAAAAATCTCGGTTCCTTCGCAGACATGACCAACCAACTGTCTCAGCAGTCGGTGGTTTTGGATGCGTCCAATGCCAAAATCAATGAGCTTGTAACCGGCCAGATAAATGTGCTGTCGAACGAGAACTCGCGGCTAGTGGACGCAAAGCAAGTTTCAGCAAAGTTTTGGGAATCCGCCTCTCTTTCATTCATTGTCGTATTCACTGTTTCCTCCGTGATTGCATCTGGAATGATTGTGAAGTCGGTGCAACAGGGCTTTCGGGAACTGCTCTCAAAGGTCAAGCTTGTAGCTCAAGATGATGTTGTAACGGACGTCCATTTCTCTGGAACAACAGCTGAGTTTGTGCAAATCGGAAAAGCCTTGGTCTCCTTCCAACACTCGACGCGCAAGCGTCTGGAAAGTGAGCGTGAGGCCAAGCTTTCCCGTGTCGAACGCAAAAAGCACGATGAGGAGAAGCGCCAAGCCGAGATGAAGCGCTCGCAGGAAATTGCTAAGGATCTGGAAAGACAAGCCGCTGCAGATCGCATGCGTCTGGCCGAAGAGGCAGAGCGATCGGAAAAGGATAAAGAACTTCGGCGCAGAATTAGCCATTCGGTTGAACGAATTGTTCCCGAGGTGGAAGGGATTGTGCATGCGGCCAAATCGTCTTCTCGCGGTGCGAGCATCGTCCATCAAATCTCAACCGATGCAGAGGGCGCTTCGCGGCAAGCAAAACATGTAATGGCAGGGACCGTTGATGCGATGAATCGGATAACTGAACAGTCTGAGAAGATCGTTAAGGTTACAAGTTTCATCGATGACCTTGCCTTTCAAACCTCTCTTCTCGCACTTAACGCGAGTGTCGAAGCCTCACGCGCGGGAGATGCTGGAGCAGGGTTCAGTGTTGTTGCTCAGGAAGTACGTTCATTAGCAGATAGAGCGACCGACGCTGCCGGCAGTATCGAGACATTGCTTAAGGAAAGCGATACTGAGATCGCCAGCGGCATGGCTAACGTAGAAAGAAGCCAACAAGAGTTGGACGGGCTACTGAAAGCGGTCGCTGACATTGCTGGGCAAACTCAAATGATCGCTTCGAGCTCGGTTGATCAGGTGCGGCGGCTTGATGAAATTCAGCATGCAATTGAAGACTTGCAGGCAATTGCCGCCACGCAGGAAAGAGATCAGAAACACAGCCTTGGATGCGTTGCATGAAACAATCTAGTTCTTGATTGTC
>SPLB01000124.1 GCA_004566265.1 Paracoccaceae bacterium
CGACACACGCTACCTCGCCAGCGTTATGGCAGGCACATTATACTGCCTAACCGGCCTGTGTGGGGCGGGTGTCATCGCGCTTTTTGCGATTGCACCGACGGCGCTGGTTGCGGGGATTGCAGGGATTGCGCTCCTCAGTACGATCAGCGGCAGCCTTGGCGCGGCCCTGTCTAGGGCCGACGAACGTGACGCGGCCCTGGCCACTTTTTTTGTGGCGTTGTCGGACGTAAGCTTTTTTGGCCTTGGCGCGCCGTTCTGGGCCCTGGTCATTGGCCTGCCGGTCCACCACCTGCTGAAGCACCCCCAACAGACTTGAATCGTAATATGCGAGTGATTTTTCCCTCGCATCCCGCACCACAAAGGCTCATATGGTCTTAATCTAACCGAAAGACGCCCCTTAGGGTTGCCAATGTTGCGTACAGCAGGCCACCGGGGACAAACTAGGGAACCGCTAAGATGCCGATGTACCGATCCAGAACCTCCACCCATGGCCGCAATATGGCGGGCGCGCGCGGTCTTTGGCGCGCCACTGGCATGAAAGACGGCGACTTTGGCAAGCCGATCATTGCCATTGTCAACTCTTTCACCCAGTTCGTGCCCGGCCACGTGCACCTGAAGGATCTGGGCCAGATGGTCGCCCGCGAGGTCGAAGCCGCGGGCGGTGTTGCAAAGGAATTCAACACCATCGCCGTGGATGATGGCATCGCCATGGGCCACGACGGGATGCTTTATTCCCTGCCCTCGCGCGAAGTGATCGCCGACAGCGTCGAATATATGGTCAACGCCCACTGCGCGGATGCGATGGTCTGTATCTCCAACTGTGACAAGATCACGCCGGGCATGATGATGGCCGCAATGCGCCTGAACATCCCCGTCATCTTTGTCTCCGGTGGTCCGATGGAAGCGGGCAAGATCGACATCAAAGATCTGGACATGACCAAAATCGACCTCGTCGATGCGATGGTTGCGGCAGCGGATGAGAAATTCACTGACGAGCAGGTCCAGCACATCGAAGAAAACGCCTGCCCGACCTGTGGGTCGTGCTCGGGCATGTTCACTGCGAACTCCATGAACTGCCTGGCCGAGGCCCTGGGTCTGGCGCTGCCGGGCAATGGATCCACGCTGGCGACACACTCTGACCGCAAGCAGCTGTTCCTTGAGGCCGGCCGCAAGATCGTTGAGATCACCAAGCGTCACTACGAACAGAACGAGGCAGGCCTTCTCCCGCGCGAAATCGCGACCTTTGAAGCCTTTGAAAACGCCATTGCGCTGGACATCGCCATGGGCGGGTCCACCAATACCGTTCTGCACCTTCTGGCGATTGCACATGAGGGCAAAGTGGACTTCACCATGGCCGACATTGACCGCATGTCGCGCAAGGTGCCGTGCCTGTGTAAGGTCGCGCCGAACATCCACAACGTCCACATGGAAGACGTGCATCGCGCGGGCGGCATCTTCTCCATCCTCGGCGAACTGTCCCGCGCCGGTCTGTTGCACACCGATGTGTCGACCGTGCACACCGCGACCATGGGGGCCGCGATTGCCAATTGGGACATCGCCGTTGCCAATAACCCGGCCGCAGAAGAACTGTTCAAGGCCGCCCCCGGCGGCGTGCGCACCACACAAGCGTTTTCGCAGTCCAACCGCTACAAAGAAGTTGATGTGGACCGCGAAGGCGGCGTGATCCGCAACAAGGAAAACGCCTTCAGCCAGGACGGCGGTCTGGCGGTTCTGTTCGGCAACATTGCGCTGGATGGCTGTATTGTAAAGACGGCTGGCGTGGCCGCAGAGAACCTGACCTTCACCGGTACGGCCTATGTCTGCGAAAGCCAGGACAAGGCGGTGAACGACATTCTGACCGGCAAGGTCAAAGAAGGCGATGTGGTTGTCATCCGCTATGAAGGACCGCGTGGCGGTCCGGGCATGCAGGAAATGCTGTATCCGACTTCCTACTTGAAATCCAAAGGTCTGGGCAAGAAATGCGCACTGCTGACTGATGGTCGGTTCTCGGGCGGCACCTCGGGCTTGTCCATTGGTCACGTGTCCCCGGAAGCGGCCGAGGGCGGTGCCATTGGACTGGTGGAACAGGGCGATAAGATCGAGATCGACATCCCCAACCGCACCATCAACCTCGCTGTCTCCGACGAGGAGCTGGTGGCGCGTCGTGAGGCTCAGGAAGCAGCGGGCTGGAAACCGGTTGAGAAGCGCAAGCGCAAGGTCTCAACCGCGCTAAAGGCTTACGCAATGCTGGCAACCTCGGCTGCAAAAGGCGCTGTGCGTCAGCTGCCCGACGACGCATAACAATATCAAACTTGGCGACGCAGACGGGCCCCCCTTTTTGGGGCCCGTTCCTGTTTGCTGCCACTTACAGGCATTGCCGACAATTCACATGGTTCACAGACCCCTTTTTCTTCAAGGCATTGGCCTGCGCCTTTTGTCTGCTTTTTTAATGACCGCAATGTCCGCAGCAGTTCACGGCGCTGCCGCTGAAGCTCCAATCGGACAAATTATGTTCTGGCGATCCGGCATCGCTTTGATACCAATCCTGTTGTACCTTGTTTGGCGCGGCGATTTTCCAAACGGATTAAAGACACGCAAACCCGGGCTGCATGTAACACGCAGCGCACTCGGCGCATTTTCAATGGCAATGTCATTCGTGTCGCTTGCCTATCTGCCGGTCGCTAACGCGCAAGCATTGGCCTATCTGGCACCGGTTCTCGTGCTGCCCATGGCCTCGTTCTTCTTGAAAGAGCGCCTTTCCCCCGCCTTGGCTTGTGCTGTGGCCTTGGGCTTCGCAGGCGTTATTCTTCTCCTCTGGGAGGCCTTTGAGCTTCCCGGCGAAGGGGTGATGGTTGGCGTGCTTGCCGGTCTCGCCTATGCGTTTACGATGGCTTTCGTCCGGGTTCACACCAAAACTATGACCCGCAGCGAAAGCTCCCCGGCTATTGCGTTCTACTTTGCAGTTGTCTCAGCCTGCATCGGTCTTGCAACCTTGCCCTTTGGCTGGGTCACCATAACCGACACCCTTTTGATGTATCTCGTGCTTGCGGACCTATTGGGCGGCATAGGGCACATTGTCGCGAACGAGGCCGTTGCCCGCGCCCCAGTCAGCACGCTCGCTCCGTTTGATTTCACCGGCCTGATCTGGGCGCTCGGTTTTGATCTCGTATTTTTTTCAGCCGTGCCTGGAGTATTGGGGTTTCTCGGCTGCTTTGCCATTACAGCTGCGGCGCTACGCGTGACGTTTTCAAAGCAGAAGGGTCACTAAATCAATCGCCAAGCTTGGCGTGCACCTCATCGAGGTCGATCTCTGCGATGGGCATTTTGTTGCCGGGGTTTTCGAAGTCGTA
>SPLB01000125.1 GCA_004566265.1 Paracoccaceae bacterium
ACGAGCTTTTGGCGAAATGATCGAGGTTTATTTGACGAGTGCAAACACGGGGTGTCACGGCGCGCGACACGCGCCGCTTCCTTTTTGTTGGCCGCCTGCACAAATCGCGCGGCGGCGTCATTTTCCGCGACCATGATCATACCTCATGCCCTGCCCGCAGGCCTTCACGGACACGGTGCGAGACCTCAATGAACTCGGCACTGTCGCGAATATCCAAGGGGCGCTCTTTGGGCAGCGGGCTGTCGATGATTTCGTGAATGCGGCCCGGGCGGGGCGACATGACCACGATCTTGGTCGACAGATAGACCGCTTCGGGGATCGAGTGGGTGACAAAGCCAATGGTTTTCTTCGTGCGCGCCCAAAGTTGCAAAAGCTGTTCGTTCAGGTGATCGCGTACAATTTCATCCAGGGCGCCAAAGGGTTCATCCATCAACAAGATGTCAGCATCAAACCCCAACGCGCGTGCAATCGACGCCCGTTGCTGCATGCCACCTGACAGCTGCCAGGGGAATTTGTTGCCAAATCCTTCAAGCTCTACCAGCTTCAGGACGTCTTTCACACGCTGATCCTGCTCCGCTTTGGAATAGCCCATGATTTCAAGAGGAAGCTTGATGTTCTTCGCAATCGTGCGCCACGGGTAAAGCCCCGCGTGCTGGAACACATAGCCATAGGCGCGGGCTTTGCGCGCCTGTTCCGGAGACATGCCGTTGACCAGGATACTGCCGCCGGTGGGCTGTTCCAGCGCCGCAACACAGCGCAGGAAGGTGGTTTTGCCGCAGCCCGATGGGCCAATAAAGGAGACAAAATCGCCCCTATTGATGGTGAGATTCACGTCCTTCAGCGCCTGCACCGCGGTATCACCTGACCCAAACACAAGGTTCAGGTCATGGGCTTCAATCACGGGCTGGCTTGGCACGGGTTGGGCCTTGCCGAACACGTCGTTTTCAGGCTGGCTCAGCATCTGCATCAAACCCCCGTCGCAGGAATGCCGCTGCGCTCAACAGGGCGCGGCGCGGTGAGGTCCTTCCAGGTGGACAGCGCTTTGTTGACCACGGTGTTGGGCGCGCGCTCCACGAACTTGCCGTGGCCTTCCTGGGTTTTGATTTCTCCGTCCATCACAGCCACTTGACCGCGAGTCAGCGTATAGCGCGGCAGGCCTTTGACCTCGTGACCTTCAAACACATTATAGTCGATTGCCGACTGTTGTGTTTCGGCCGAAATTGTTTTGGACTTTTCCGGGTCCCACACCACCAGGTCGGCATCTGCCCCCACCAGAACCGCGCCCTTCTTTGGATAGCAATTCAGGATTTTGGCAATATTGGTTGAGGTTACGGCGACAAATTCATTCGGCGTAAGACGGCCGGTGTTAACACCCTGGCTCCACAACATCGGCATCCGATCCTCAAGGCCGCCGGTGCCATTTGGAATCTTGGTAAAATCGCCCACGCCAAAGCGCTTCTGTTCGCTTGTAAACGCGCAGTGGTCTGTCGCCACCACGGACAAGGAGCCCGACTGCAAACCATTCCACAAGGAGTTCTGATGCTGCTTGTTGCGGAACGGCGGCGACATGACGCGGCGCGCGGCGTGGTCCCAATCAGGGTGCATATATTCGCTGTCATCCAGCGTCAGATGCTGGATCAGCGGCTCGCCCCAGATGCGCTTGCCCTGCATCCGCGCCCGGCGGATCGCCTCGTGCGCGTCTTCGCAGGAGGTATGCACAACGTACAGCGGCACGCCCGCCATATCGGCGATCATAATCGCGCGGTTTGTCGCCTCACCTTCGACTTGCGGTGGACGGGAATAGGCATGTGCTTCGGGGCCATTGTTGCCTTCGGCCAGCAGCTTCGCAGAAAGCTCTGCCACCACATCACCGTTTTCGGCATGCACCATCGCAATGCCGCCCAGTTCGGCCAGTCGTTGGAAAGACGCATACATTTCGTCATCATTGACCATCAGCGCGCCTTTATAGGCCATGAAGTGCTTGAAGGTATTGATGCCGCGCTGCTGGATGACGGTCTGCATGTCCTCAAACACTTTCTCGCCCCACCATGTCACCGCCATGTGGAAAGAAAAGTCACAGTTGGCGCGGGTGGATTTATTGTCCCAGCGCTTCAGCGCATCCAAAAGGCTTTCGCCCGGATTTGGCAGGGCGAAATCGACCACCATTGTGGTGCCGCCCGCAAGACCCGCTCGCGTACCGCTTTCGAAATCATCTGAAGAATAGGTGCCCATAAAAGGCATCTCAAGATGGGTGTGGGGATCGATCCCGCCCGGCATGACGTAGCAGCCCGTGGCATCCAGAACCTCGTCGCCCTTTAGATCCGCACCGATCTGAGTGATCACTCCCCCTTCGATCAGAACGTCCGCCCGATAGGTTAGATCGGCGGTGACAACCGTACCGTTTTTGATGACTTTCGTCATTTCGTTTTCTCCCGTTGTACCAGCGGTCTTGCGCCGCGTTGCCGGTAAAGTCTCTGGCCTCATTGGGCCCTTTTTGTCTTCAGCTGGCAAGATTTACGCCGAGGTCCACCCTAGGGGTGGGCCAGCGCCCCCTTCCCCGTCAACGTATCACGCGACGATCTGTGCTGTTTCCAAAACCGCATGCAGCAGCACATCAGTGCCCGCAGCTGCCCAGTCCTTGGTAATTTCCTCTGCCTCATTGTGGCTGAGGCCATCCACGCAGGGGCACATGATCATCGCAGTCGGTGCCACCTCATTGATCCAACAGGCGTCGTGGCCGGCGCCGGAGATAATATCCATATGGCTGTAGCCGAGGCGTTCGGCAGCACTGCGCACCGCACTTACGCAGCTTTCGTCAAAGGTCACGGGGTCAAAGTGGCCGACAGGCTCGATTTCCAGCGCCAGGCCCAACTCCGCCGCGATTTCGGCGGCTTTGGCCTCGTAGTGTTTCCGCATTGAGGTCAGCTTGCCCAAGTCAGGCGAGCGGAAGTCCACGGTGAACACCACCTTGCCGGGAATCACATTGCGCGAGTTTGGATAAACATTACACTGGCCAACGGCACCCACCGCATGGGGTTGATGCGCCATAGCAATCTGATGCGCGGCCTCGGTCATACGCGCCATGCCTAGCCCAGCGTTCACCCGCATAGTCATA
>SPLB01000126.1 GCA_004566265.1 Paracoccaceae bacterium
CCGCTGATCAACGCCTCTGCCGATTGTTCCAGAATCGGGAAGGTGCGGTAGTGGCAGGGGATTACGGTTTTGAAGTCGAAATAGCGCCGCGCGGCGTAAACAGCACCTTCCATCCCCATGGTAAAATGACCGCCTGCCGACAGGATGCCAATGTCGGGTTTGTAGAAATCCGCCATCCACTCCATATCGGCCATAATGTCTGTATCGCCTGAAAAATAGATGGTACGCCCTTCGGCGCTGATCATAAAGCCAATCTCGGAACCCGCCGCGCGCAGCCCTTCTTTGGTGGAAAACGTTGAACTGTGCGAGGCCGCGACCATGGACACTTTGGTGTCGCCCAGCCGCACGGTGCCACCTTTGTTGAAGCCAATGGTCTCCACCCCTTCGGCTTCGCCCCAATAGCCCATCAGGTCGTATTGGCCGACAATCGGTATGCTTAGGTGCCGCGCCAGCGCCAGCACATCGGCGACATGGTCGAAATGCGCATGGCTGAGAAGAATATGAGTGGCCCCTTCGGTCGCTGCATCATGGTCTGTTTCCGGTAGCATCGGGTTGCCCGACAGCCAGGGGTCAATCAGTAAAACCGCTTTGCCTGTTTCCAGACGAAAGCCACTGTGGCCAAGCCATGTGAGTTTCATAATAAGTCTCCTCTTTGCGCAATCCGCCTCTCAGTCTAATAGAGGAATATGGATTGGACACGACAATTAGATGGATATTGTGAACGGCTTGCTCCGGGTTTCTGGTCCGAGCCGCTGAATGCAGTGACCAATCTTGCGTTTATTATCGCCGCCCTGATTATGTGGCGGCGCAGCATTGGGGTGGCCCCGGCGCGGCTGCTGTGTGGGTGGCTGTTTGCCATCGGCTTAGGCAGTTTTCTGTTTCACACCTTTGCCACGCCCTGGGCAGCAATGGCGGATGTGGTGCCGATCTTTGCCTTTGTGGTCACCTATATCGTGTTGGTGAACAGGAACCTCTTTGGCTTTTCCATGCTCTGGTCCGGTGTCTTCACGGTCGTCGCCCTGCCTGCCGCCGCGCTCATCATCCCTGTGGTGCAACAGGTGCCGATCCTTCAGGTGTCCGCAGGCTACATGCCCGTGCTGTTTCTGATTGTGATCTATGCGGTGATCTTTGCGTGGCAGGGCAGAGTGGACATCGCACGCGGCTTTGCCATTGGCGCCGGGATCCTCTTTGCCTCGCTCTGGGCGCGCAGTCTGGATTTGCCCCTGTGCGGGGTGTTTCCGCAAGGCAGCCATCTGTTCTGGCATTGCCTCAATGGGCTTATGCTGGGCTGGATGATCGAAGTGTATCTACGCGCACGGCGGGGGAACGGGGCGGGTTCAAGACCGACTTAGACCAAAGGCTTTGGAAATTTGGTGGTGAATTGCACCTTATTCACCGCCCTGCCGCTTGCGGCTGCGCCTTGCGGGCGGTAAACGCGATGCAAGACGAGATGAGGAATTCCATGTCGATTGATCAAAGCACCGCCGCAAAAGTGGCCAAACTGGCCCGGATCAAGGTCGAAGAGGACGCCCTGCCTGCCCTGGCAGAGGAGTTCAACACTATCCTTGGTTTCATCGAACAGCTGAACGAAGTGGATGTCGATGGCGTAGAGCCGATGACCTCTGTCACTCCGCAGCGCCTGAAGCGCCGCGTGGACGAGGTAACGGACGGCAGCCAGCAAGAGCAGGTTCTTGCCAATGCCCCTGATGCCCGCGAAGGCTTTTTCGCGGTTCCCAAAGTGGTGGAGTAAGACATGTCCGATCTGAACAAACTGGGCCTTGCTGAGGCCCGTGATCTGCTGCGCAAGGGCGAAACCACCTCTGTTGAGCTGACGGAAAGCTGTCTTGCTGCAATCGCTTCGGCGGATGCGCTCAACGCATTCGTGCACAAAACTCCGGAAACCGCGCTGGAACGCGCCAAGGCCGCTGATGCGCGTATTGCTGCGGGCGATGCTCCTGCAATGTGTGGTCTGCCCGTTGGCATTAAGGATGTGTTCTGCACCAAAGGTGTCACCAGCCAAGCGGCCTCTGGCATTCTCGAAGGCTTTAAGCCCGAATATGAATCCACCGTGACCCAGAAGCTGCAGGACGCAGGCGCGGTCATGCTTGGCAAGCTGAACATGGACGAATTTGCCATGGGGTCCTCGAACGAGAACTCCACCTATGGCGCGGCGATCAGCCCGTGGAAGCGCGCAGGCGACGACACCGATCTGACACCCGGTGGCTCCTCCGGTGGCTCGGCGGCGGCTGTAGCGGCTGATCTTTGTCTGGCGGCCACCGGCACCGACACCGGCGGCTCCATCCGTCAGCCCGCCGCCTTCACCGGAACCGTTGGCATCAAACCCACCTATGGTCGTTGCTCGCGTTGGGGCATAGTGTCTTATGCCTCCTCGCTGGATCAGGCCGGCCCCATGACCAAATCTGTGCGCGACGCGGCGATCATGCTCGAAGCTATGTGTGGCCACGACGCCAAGGATTCGACTTCTGCTGATCTGGCGGTGCCGAATTTTGAAGCCATGCTGACCGGGGACATCAACGGCAAAAAGATCGGTATCCCGAAGGAATACCGTCTCGATGGCATGCCAGATGACATTGCCAAGCTCTGGGACGAGGGCACCGCAATGCTGAAAGCTGCAGGCGCCGAGATTGTCGACATTTCGCTGCCGCACACAAAATACGCATTGCCTGCCTATTATGTGATCGCCCCGGCCGAGGCGTCTTCGAACCTTGCCCGTTACGACGGTGTGCGCTACGGCCAGCGCGCAACGCTTGAAGCAGGCGACGGTATCACCGAGATGTACGAGAAAACCCGCGCCGCCGGTTTCGGGGCCGAGGTGCAGCGCCGCATTATGGTGGGGACCTATGTGCTGTCAGCAGGTTTCTATGACGCCTACTACAACCGCGCGCGTCGCGTTCGCACCCTGATCAAAAAGGATTTTGAGGACGCATTTGCTGCCGGTATTGACGCCATTCTCGCACCGACCACCCCGTCTGCGGCCTTTGGTCTGGGCGAGATGCAGGATGCAGACCCGGTCAAAATGTACCTCAACGACGTCTTCACCGTGACGCTGAACCTCGCCGGTCTGCCCGGTGTGGCGGTGCCCACAGGTGTGGATGCCAAGGGCCTTCCGCTAGGGCTGCAGCTGATTGGTAAGCCGTGGGAAGAGGGCGATCTTCTTAATACCGCCTATGCGCTGGAACAGGCCGCAGGTTTTGTAGCCAAGCCGCTAAAGTGGTGGTAAATCTGATCCCAACCGAGAGCAGATAACAGGTGAAAACCATGCGAGCAGGCGCGTCATTTCTGACAAGACCTCTCTTGCTGGCAGCTGGCGCCCTTGCGCTGGCTGCTTGCGACCCCAGCATTCCCGACAGCGCCGCTGGCGTGGGAGATGCCACCAGCCCCTTTAACACGCCATTGCGGGCTGAAGCCGGGCGGACGATAAATGGCGATCCTTTGATCCCCAGTCATCCCCTTACCACCGACACCACCGGCGCGCGTCACACTTGGCAGAGCACCCAGCCGCTGCGCGCCCGCGCAACACCGGATCCTGCCGCCAGAGGGGCAGCGGGGGAGGCTGCGGATATTGCAGCGCAAACCGCTGCTGCCCTGAGAGCGGCTGAAAACTCTGGCGTGGCCCCGCTTGAGGCAAGCCCCGCGAATCCCGCGCCGTCGATCATTGGCAATCCGGGCATCTCGGATGAGAATGATTTTGAGGCCGTTTCCTCGCGGCAGACCATTGAAAGCGATGCTGAGCGATTGGCGCGCCTGCGGGCCCAACGTCAAGAGGTCGCGCCGACAGCGTTGCCGCAACGCGAGGCGTCGGCTGGCGGTACAAATATCGTGCAATATGCGCTGACCACTTCGAATCCCAAGGGCAACCGAATTTATCCCCGTGTTGGCATTAACCGGCGGGCTCGGGCGCAGCGCAACTGTGCGCAGTATCCCTCGTCGGATCTGGCCCAAATCGCCTTCCTTGAGGCCGGTGGTCCGCGCCGCGATCGTCTGATGCTCGATCCAGATGGGGATGGATATGCCTGCGATTGGGATCCGCGCCCCCTGCGCGCGGCATTGCGTTCGGGAACCTGACCTATATGCCCACGCCGGCACGGCCAATCTGGTATCCGAGCCCGAATTTTGGGGCGCGACGCAACGGCCTGCAGCCGTCGCTTGTAGTCCTGCATTACACCGCCATGACCAGCGCAGCGGCTGCGCTTGAGCGGCTCTGTGATCCGGCTTTTGAGGTCTCTGCCCATTACCTGATCGGTGGGGATGGCAGGCTTTGGCAAATGGTGGCCGAGGATCAACGCGCCTGGCACGCAGGCGTCGGCGAATGGGCTGGGCTTGCGGATGTCAATTCCCGCTCTATTGGGATTGAGCTCGACAATCGCGGTGATCACCCGTTTTCCCACCGGCAAATGGCAATCTTGGAAGACCTTCTGCCACAAATAATGCAGCGTTGGGCGATCCCGCCTGAAGGGGTGATCGGCCATTCTGATATGGCTCCGGGGCGCAAGATTGATCCGGGTCGCCACTTTGACTGGGCCCGTTTGGCCGCGCAAGGGCTGGCCGCATCGGCGCAGAACGAAGCCGTTGAAAGGGTTTCTATTGCAGCTTTCCGCGCAGCCGCTCAGCGTGCCGGGTTTACAGCGAAAAGTGACGATGCCACCCTGCTTCAGGCTGTGCGTCTGCGTTATCGCCCTTGGGCGACGGGGGTATTGACAGCTCAGGACATTGCCTGTCTGCCGCGCTAAGTCGCTTCGCAGTTGTCGCATCTGCTTGACGCGTCTCTTACTTACGCATAGGGACAACCTCGCGCAGAGGGCCGGATGGCCGCGTTGGGGGCGCAAGCCTCCCGCGAGGAAAGTCCGGACTCCCTAAAGCAACGGTGCCGGGTAACGCCCGGGCAGGGAAACCTGACGGAAAGCGCCACAGAAAACAGACCGCCCTATACAGTAGGGTAAGGGTGAAACGGTGGGGTAAGAGCCCACCGCGCCCCTGGCAACAGGGGCGGCATGGCAAGCCCCACCGGGAGCAATGCCAAATAGGACCCCCGCGTGGGCTGGTCGGGCAACCGATACCGCCGCTAGGTACGCTTTAACCGAGAGGGGTCGGGTTGGCAGCTAGAGGCGTCTGGCAACAGGCGTCCCAGATGAATGGTCATCGAACCTTGTCTTTTGGGGCAGGGGGAACAAGATCCGGCTTATAGGCCCTCTGCGCAAAATCAAAACCGGGGTGAAACGCGGTGCTTTGGGGACCTTTTCCACCTCGTGGAAGAAATTGGGGAGGAACCCTATTGACCCCCGACGGCATCTGGTTATAAGCGCACGCTCATATAGAATTCACCGAAGGGCCCCTGCCTTTTCGGACGCAGGAGAAGCACAATGGCGAAGCCGACCACCATCAAGATACGCCTGAACTCGACCGCGGGCACGGGCCACTTCTACGTGACCAAGAAAAACGCACGCACGATGACCGAAAAAATGGTTGTGCGGAAGTACGACCCCGTTGCGCGCAAGCACGTCGAGTACAAAGAAGGCAAAATCAAATAAGCCTCTTGGTCCTTTGATCAAAATCAAAAGGCCGCTTCCGATCTGGAGGCGGTCTTTTGCTTTTGGGGCTGTCTCGATCGGTTGCACGGTTTGCATTTGTTGACAATGCTAAGTTTATTGTTTTGCCCAGATGCACCGTTTGGCGCATTCCTGCCACGTTTCTGGCGCAGGAGATACAGTAGTAAGCGTGTGAATGGCAGAGGCGAATAAAATGATGAAATCACTGTTTTTTACGTCCTTAATATCGAGTGTGCTGGTTTGCTTGCCCGCGGCCTCTGAAATCGACCAGAAACCAAACTCCAAACCTCATCTTAGCGCCCCATCGATTGTCGAAGTGCGCGCGCTGGGCTGAAACGTCCTGGCCCTTCCTCAGACGGTGGGCTCGCTCAGATAACACTCCGCATGAATTGTTGCGGCCTGCAGACCCATAGACGCCATCAGGGCTGCTGAGGCTGTGTTAAACGGTGCGTAGGAGGCCGCAATCCGAACAGCGCCCTCAGTCTGAGCCTGGTCGCGCACGGCTTTCAATAGCGCCTTACCGACGCCTAGGCGGCGAAACGGGGCTGCGACCATCACATGATGAACCATCGCGCGCGCACCGCCTGTCGTCAGTGGCGAGGCGCTGCGCTCTTGGAACTCCCAGATCACATATCCCATGATCGTGCCCGTCGGGCTTTCTGCCACCAGCGCATGGACCATGTCGTCTGTCAGCCATTCTGTAAGCCAAGTGGTCAGAACCTGCGGGCAAGGGTCTGCTGGATAGCGTTCGGGTTGATGCGCGACATGCAGGTCATGGAGGTCCTGCAGCAGCGGCACAAGGGTTGCGGCCTCATGGGCCGGGAGAGAGTGGAGGTGCATTCTGAGAGCTCTTGAAATGGAAAGGCGGAAAAGAAAAAGGGCGGATCTTGTTCAGATCCGCCCCGGCTTTTGGTTTTGGTGGAAGGACGCTTATTCGCGGTTCCCCAGAAGCTGCAGCAGCATCATGAACAGGTTGATGAAATCTAGATAGAGATTGAGTGCACCCATGATCGCGGCTTTGCCAAGCCACTCTTGATCGCCGGAGTGTGCCATTTGCAGGTAGGTGTTTTTGATGTTCTGGGTGTCGTATGCGGTCAGACCAGCAAAGATCAGAACACCGATTGTAGAGATCGCAAACGCCATGGCCGAGGACGCCAAGAAGATATTGACGATTGACGCCACGATCAGGCCGATCAGGCCCATGATGAGAAAGGCGCCGATCGGGCCCAGATCACGCTTTGTGGTGTAACCATACAGGGACAGGCCTGCAAAGGCGATGGCGGTGATCAGGAAGACCTGCGCGACGCTTTCGCCTGTGAACACCAGAAAAATCGAAGAGATGGACACACCCATCACCAGAGCAAAGACATAGAACACGACCTGCGCGGTTGCGGCAGACAGGCGATTGATGCTTGCCGAGAAGCCGAACACAAAGGCCAGCGGTGCAAACATGATAACCCACTTCAGCGGGGACGCATAAAGCGCATAACCCAATTGGGTCAGCTGACCGTCGGCAGTAACCGCGAGACCGGAAAGCGCCCAAGCGGCGGCAAAAGTGATCAGCAGGCCTACGGACATCGTGCCGTAGACTTTGTTCATATGTGCGCGCAGGCCCTCATCAATCTGCGCGGCGCGTGCGCCTGCGGCGGAACGGATGGTGTCGAACTGTGCCATTAAACATGGTCTCCGTATGTTGAACTCTTGTTACCCCGGGCCCTTTGTGAACCAGGGTCAGGACAGCCCCCGAAGGATGCCGCCCTTTTCCCGCTAAATATTGGCCTTTGTGGGGCAAGGTTCAAGAGTTTCCGTCATTTGGACGGGCGGAAATCCATCAATAATGTATCCGATTTGCATGTTTCAGCGGCCTGAATAGGCGGCTAAGGCACTGACCTTA
>SPLB01000127.1 GCA_004566265.1 Paracoccaceae bacterium
GCCATGGGTTACTTCCTTCCACCAGCGCCGTGCACAAGACGGTCGCGGAAATAGCTTGATGTCTGATCGACCATCATGATGGTGAGGAACAGAATGATGAACATCGCGGCCGCCTCGTCGAAACGTCCCGGCCCCCAGGAGATCGCGTTCTTGAGCTCGTAGCCCAGACCGCCTGCGCCCACAAAGCCAAGGATCGCCGAAGCACGGATGTTGATTTCAAGACGCAGCAGCGCGTAGCTCAACCAGTTCGGCGCCACCTGCGGCACCACGGCGAGCAACATACGCTGCGACCAGCTCGCCCCGACCGAAGACAGGCCATCGACCGATTTCAGGTCTGCGTTTTCATTGACCTCAGAGAACAGCTTGCCCAGCGCGCCTGCCGTATGGATCGCAATTGCAATCACCGCCGGAACCGGACCACCGCCCATGATAAAGATCAAAACCAGCGCCACCACGATCTCAGGAATCGCGCGCGAGGTATCCATGATCCGACGAAACAGACCAACCAACTTGGGGAAACGCGCCAGGCCACGGGTCGAAAACAGCGACAGGAAAATCGCGGCAAAGGCCCCCAGCAGGGTGGCTACGGCGGCAATATTTAGCGTCTCCAGCAGGGCCGGAAAATACTCGAGCATAAAGCCGGGCAATTGCGCGGCATTTTCCCACGCTTCGCCCACCACTTCGTTCGGGTAGTCGAAAAAGTTGTCGATCCCTCCCCAGAACGAGCCGCCATTACGTCCAGCAGCAACCGTGAAGCCTGAGACCATCAACACCACAAACACAAGGAGCATAATCCCCGAGTACAGCCGCTTCTGCGACACTTGCTTGGTGTATTCATCGATAATGGAATTCAGGCCGGTCGAGCCTGATACATGAGAGGAGCTCATTTCAGCCATGTAGGAGAGTCCTTACGAAAAGACGGACGGACCGGCGGGTGTGCCGGTCCGTCTTGGGGATCAAGTCTGATTAGTTTTTGGACTTTGCCAGACGCGCGCCAATGATGGATTCATATGCCGCGTGGGTGATTGGGTCGAAGCCCAGGGATTCACCGGCAGAGATGTTGTAGGCACATTCTTTGTCGTTCTCGTACATACCGTCGATCAGAGTAACCATTTTCTCTTTTACGTCAGCAGGCAGAGCCTTACGCAGAACAATCGGACCCTCTGGGATCGGCTTGGACTTCCAGATTTGCACCAGGTCGTTCATGTCGATCAGGCCGTTGTCAACCATCTTGCGCAGCTGGCCGGAGTTGTAGCCGTCTTCCCACTCGCCCAGACCGTCGGCCCAGGTAACGCCACCGTCAACGTCACCGTTTACAACCGCCAGAACAGTCTGCTCGTGACCGCCGGTGAATTTAACTTCACCAAAGTAATCACCGGATTCCATTGTGACGCCGTCCTTGTATGTCGGGATCTCGATGGAAGGGATTAGGTAGCCAGAAGTAGAGTTCGGGTCACCAAAACCAAAGACTTTGCCTTTCATATCGTCCAGCGATGCAATCGCGCTGTCTGCGCGTGCGAAACCAATGGAGTGGTATGCGAAAGAACCATCAACGTTGATTTTAACGAGAACAGGCTCAACCGCTTCTGGATCCTGCAGGTAGGTCGCAGCGTAAGAAGATGCGCCCAACCAGGCATAGTCCAGAGTGCCGCCTACGAGACCTTGGATAACACCAGCATAGTCGGCAGGCGTGAAGATTTTCACTGGAACGCCCAGAGTTTCTTCAACATGCGACTTCAGGCACTCATGTGCATTCAGACGGTCTTGTGCGTTTTCGCCGCCCAGGATGCCGATGCGGAATTCAGAAATCCCTTCAGCCATTACGGGGGTGGTCAGCGCTGTGGTTGCCAGAACGGCAGCTATCAGTTTTTTCATCTTTGGTCACTCCGGTTGTTAAGTCCCCGGAGCGTTCCCTGACGCCCCGCGGGTGATGAAAACAGGGGGTCTTAATGGGCGAGCGCGTCCGTGTAGCCATGCGCTTCAGTTTTCTCCAACGTCTCGATTTCGGTCGAAGTGGCCGCCTCTGAGAAATCATCGCCTGCGCCATATACCTCGCGGGCAACGCCGGTGGTCAGCTGCTCGGGCAGACCGTCAAAAACGATGCGGCCATCACGCATGCCGATCACGCGGTCGCAATATCGGCGCGCGGTGTCCAACGTATGCAGGTTCGCGATCACGGTGCGCCCGTCTTCTTCGTGAATGCGGCGCAGGGCCTCCATCACGGTCTGGGCGTTCATCGGATCCAGCGAGGCAATCGGTTCGTCAGCGAGGATGATCTTGGGGTCCTGCATCAATGCGCGGGCAATGGCCACACGCTGCTGCTGACCACCCGACAGGGCCTCGGCGCGTTTGGCGGCATGTTCGGCAATGCCCAGACGATCCAGAATATCGATCGCCTTGTGAATGTCCGCCATCGGGTAAAGATTGAACAGGGTCGCAAGAGTGGAGCGGCGGTTGAGCGTGCCGTGCAGAACATTCGACACCACATCCATACGCGGCACCAGATTGAACTGCTGGAAGATCATCGCGCAATCAGACTGCCATTCACGCTTTTCGCGCCCCTTGAGCGTGGTGATTTCGCGGCCTTCAAAAGTAACGGAACCCGAAGACGCATCGCCAAGGCGGTTCAACATGCGCAACAGCGTCGATTTACCCGCGCCGGAACGGCCGATAATTCCCAGCATACAGGGTTTGTCGATATCCAGCGTGGCGGCATCCACCGCAGTTTTGTCGCCGAAAGTCTTGGTCAGTTTTTGAATGCGCAGCACGAGCGGCCCCCGAATAAGTACCGCGTCTATATAGGAGCCTTCAGTAATCTGTTTGTGTCGATTTGGTAAAACTTTTGCAACACCCCCTAAGGAAAGCTCTATGCGCATTGCGGCAGAGCCGTTATACGAGCGATCAGATTTGATCCCCACCCCCTAGGAGACTGCCGCGATGGGTTTTGACCGTTCTATCAAGATCGCTCCCTCCATTCTCTCTGCTGATTTTGCAAACTTTGGCCAGGAAATTCAGGCCATCGAATCGCAGGGCGCCGATTGGGTACATGTGGATGTGATGGATGGCCACTTTGTGCCGAATCTCACCTTCGGGCCGCAAGCGGTTAAAGCCTTCCGCCCACACGTGAAAACGGTGATGGATGTGCACCTAATGATCGCACCGGTGGATCCATATATTGACGCCTATGCCGATGCTGGGGCAGACGTGCTGACCGCCCATGTGGAAGCTGGCCCGCACATCCACCGCACTCTGCAGGCGATTCGTGGCGCTGGCATGATGTCTGGCATTGCGCTGAACCCCGGCACGCCCGCGGAAGCGGTCGCTCATGTGCTGGACCTCACCGATGTCGTCTGCGTGATGACCGTGAACCCGGGCTTCGGGGGGCAAAAATTTATTGATATGACCAATAAGATCCGCGCCCTGCGCGACATTATCGGCGACCGCCCGATCCACATTGAGATCGACGGCGGCGTGGATCCCAAAACCGCCCCTCTGGTAGCGGAAGCCGGTGCAAATGTGCTGGTCGCGGGCTCTGCTGTCTTCCGCGGTGGCTCTGTAGAGCATCCGGAGGTCTACGGCGAAAACATCCGCAATATCCGCGCAGCGGCGCAAGGGACCTGGACCTAAAGCATAGATCGGGAGGCAGGCCGCACCGCAACGGTGGCACGCCCGCCGGGCCTGCGATCATCGCTGATGATCTTGGCCCATTGGTCCGGGCGCCGGGCTTCGCCCGGCGCGGTAGAGTCTGGAGCGCGCCAATTCCCCCTCTGATCTGGGCGCGCGTTTGCATCGGCGGCGCGGGTGCAAGGGTCGCACCGAACTCATACACTGACGCGCCGCTTCCCGGCCGCGGCGCAAGTGTCGAGGCAGATTCGAAGCACATTTCGACTGTCGCGCGGATCAATCACACCCATGTCGCCGCCCTGCCCGGACCGCACAAGCGCATTCGCGTGACGGGCCAAATGCGTCTCCAGCTCTGCCCGCTGCACACCAAGGCGCTGTTCATCCAGCGCAAGATTGCGGCTTTGCGCACTGCGCAGTGCCACCTGCTCCAACGTGGCCCCGGCCTCGGACGGCGGCAGCACCGAGGCTTCTGACCCGGGCCAGGAAAACATGAAGTCCATGCCCCCCGCGCCCCCGGCCAAGGCCCCGGACAGTCCACCCAGCACAAAACCGGCCGCCCCATGCGCCGCCCCGAGCCGTAAGGCAATGCGTGGCGTCCGCAGCGCCAAAATGCGGGCCATCAGTTGCGCCGCAAGCCGCACAATCCCGCCGCGTTCCGCTTGCCGACCCAAAGCAAACCCGTTGCTGTTCAGTAGGAATAGAAGCGGCAAGCTGGCCTGCTCTGCATGATCCAGAAAGCCGTTGCATTTGCGCAGTCCATCCGGATCAATAGCATCGCCCGCCGCCAAAATAGCCACCGCATGGCCGCCAATACGCGCCAGCATGCACTGACAGCCCTCCCCATAGCCCGGCTTGAACGGGTCGACCTTCCCACCATCCGCCAATTCTGTCGCAAGGGTTTCAGGCACTTCGCTTGCCACTTTCAGCGGCGGCTCATTGGTGGCAGGCGCGGGTTCCTGCGACCAACGGCTGGCCAAATACGCCCTGGCTTTGACAATGGCATCTTCGTCATCCTCGGCCAACTGATCCACCAATCCGGTCACTTCTGCGTGCAGCTCTGCACTGCCAAGCGCCGCATCGCGAGCCACCTCACCAGTCACCGCTCGCACTTGCGCGGCCCCCGCATGCATCACCAGTGCCTCGTGGCGCACCGCAATCACATGATCGGACAGCCCCGCAAACAGCGACACTGCACCGATCGCCGAGCCGTGCACGACGGACACCGCCGGTGGCCCCCGCCGCGCCAGTTCGGCCAAGGCAGTGCCCAATGCATCCCACTGCGTGCTATCCACTTTGTGAAGGTCCGGGCCGACGCTGTCCATCAAATGCACAAAAGGCAGCCGCTGCCGACGCGCCACACGAATTAGGCCAGCAAGCTTATCCGCAGATTTAGCTGACATAACGCCCGCATTGATCCCCGCATCATCGACAGCCACAACGCAGCGCACGCCCGCCACGAAACCAATCCCCCCCAAGAGAGCGGCCCCTGGCAGCGCCCGCAGGGGATCCGGCCCATCCACCAAGTAAGAAGCCATATTGTAAAGAGAAAGATAGGGACGCTCTGTATCCAGAAGGGCCGCAAGCCGGGCGCGGGCTGTAAGGCGACCACATCGGTCCGTTAATGCACGACGGGCCTCGGAACGTCTGGCCGCCTTCGCTTCGAGTTGCCTCATCAGCTCCAATGCCGCCGCCGCTCTTTCAGCGGAGGTCCGGGCAGGATCGGATGTCGATGCCTCCTGACCCACGGGTGAAGGTTTCGCGCTTGCCTGATCAGGCGCAACAGCCTGAGGGCGGATCTCCTTGTGCACGGCATACATACCTGTCTCCTTTCTCGAAAACAAAATCTCGCCCACCACCGAGCTGTGCATGGCTGCTTATCCCATGCCAAACCGCCGTCCCTGACGCGGTTCGGTCCACCACCCTACGCATTGACAGAGCCAAACTCATGCCATCGGCACAGGGAAATCCTGATCGACGTGAACGCAAAAACTCACAGCCTCCAGACCGGCGTTCCAGACAGCTGGGGTTACAGGACGCGTTTCCAGCTTTCCGGATCACAACAGGGTTTTGCGAAGCAATTGATCTTTCGGTATGGCGCGCACTGGAGAAGCGAACCGCGCAAGGTGTCGGTTTACGCTTCCGGGGTATTTGCCTGTTTGTTGCGCTTGTCACAGTGTGACCAGCGATATCAAAGAAACCGGATAGGTACGGGACACTGGCAGAGCGTGTCCACACCGCACCGGGATAGCCTGTGACCCGATATCCCTTCATCCTTGCACCCCGCCTGTTTTCCTTGTCCAAAACAGCTCTGTCCGAGCCAGATCAGGTTGCATTCGCCACTTGCCCACGACACCACATTTAGTTACTCCAGGGCTGTCTACCACTCCATATATGCATACAACTCATTCGTTGTCTTGTTGTTTACACAAATACGGCATTTTTTCTGAATTTTTATTGAAAGACTTACGTTGCCCTTGGCGTTTCACTGGCTCCTCAGAGCTATGCACCCCTTAATGGCCGCTCAATGGCTCGACTTGCTGATCTGCGCGCCGACACTCTTTTCAACTGAACAACACTCCGGTGTCTTCGTGCCGCGAAACACGCCGGCTTGGGCCCGTTGATGTATTGCCAGCACTTCGCCGTTGCGCCAAACTGGGTTCATCAATAACCCCGAGGCCTTAATGCGCAAATTCCTAGTAGTCCTTGACGACAGCAGAGAGTGTTTGAACGCCATGCGTTTTGCCGCGATGCGCGCAGCCAATACAGGCGGCGGCGTTGAAATTCTGTCGATCATTCCACCGGAAGAGTTCAACCACTGGATTGGCGTCGGCGAGGTCATGCGAGAAGAGGCCCGCGAACGCATTCAGGCCCATTTCGAAGTTTTCGCCAAATGGATGCGCGACCGCCAAGGGGTGGACCCGGAGCTTGTGATCCGCGAAGGCGAAGCGGTGCAGCAAATTCTTGCGCAGATCGAAGCGGACAGTGAGGTGGGTGTTCTGGTCTTGGGAGCCGCAACTGACCGCAAGGGACCGGGGCCGATCGTGACCCAGCTGACACGCTCAGCAGGCACGCTTCCTATTCCAATCACCATTGTTCCTGGTGACATCAGCAAAGAAAAGCTGAAAGCGATCACCTAGTGCAGCCGAACAATCAGCCTTTCCCTTCTGCGCACGATGGGCTGCGGCTTTGGCCCGATTGCCGCAAATTGCCATAGCCGCCCCATGGCAGGGGTCGTTTCAACTGGTGTCGAGACATCGGAAATCACAGCACGACCCATCGCAGGGTTTGAGGCGGCCAACGCCTGCATCGCCATCGGGCGCGGCATGTGATGTAAACGCCGGAAGATATTTCGCCGTTTCAATCGGCGTTTTTTGATCAAAAGCAGCCCTCCTTCTTTCACTCTCACTCAGGTGCGGACAGCGCCAGCGACTCTCTTCTTGGGGAGCGACACCCGCAGATCTGCACCGAAACCTCTGTTGCGTTAAGGGCAGGACTTGGAAACGAGCGGCGATTGCGAACAGAATCGCGACCTTTGCGAAACGCGGTGCATCGCCTCCCGATTATTGTCTCCCACAACTTGGGGCTTGGCAAAAAAATTAGAACAGTTCTAAAACTTGACTTCAAGCGCAGCCGGGCGCATATCGATACCATCAACGCGGAGATCCATCATGTTCATCCAGACCGAATCCACGCCGAACCCGGCAACGCTCAAATTCCTGCCCGGACAAACCGTTCTGGAAGCGGGCACCGCTGATTTCCCCTCCTCCGAGGCCGCTGGTTCCTCTCCGCTGGCGACCCACATCTTTGCTGTGGATGGCGTCACCGGCGTCTTCTTTGGCAATGACTTTGTGACCGTTACCAAAGCCGATGGCATTGAGTGGGACCACATTAAACCCGCGATCCTGGGCGCGGTAATGGAACATTTCCAGTCTGGCCAGCCGGTGATGGCAGCAGGTGAGACGCAGTCCTCCGGTCATGCGGAACACACTGGCGAGGATGGTGAGATTGTCAACCAGATCAAAGAGCTGCTGGACAGCCGCGTGCGCCCGGCAGTGGCACAGGATGGAGGCGACATCACCTTTCACGGATTTGACCGCGGTGTTGTTTACTTGCACATGCAAGGCGCCTGCGCCGGGTGCCCGTCTTCGACCCTGACCCTAAAGATGGGCATTGAGAACCTCCTGCGTCACTATATCCCAGAAGTGACCGAGGTCCGCCCGGTTGCTGTGTGAAGCACCGCGAACCACACATGGCGCGCGGTTATGGCTACGCGCCGCGTCTAAAGCTGACGTGCACTCCGACCACAAATTCGTCTGACCGTAGCGCGAATTGCGGACCGCAATCAAAACCGGGTGTATTGCACTGGTCAGGTTCGGCCCGCTGGGCGTGTCCTCTATGCAGAATGCCGCTGGCGCTCACCTATATTTACCTGCCCGGCAAGGTCGAGGTGCGCATTGGCACTGTAGCGCAGGCCACAGAGTTTGCTTCCTAAAACATTTACCACAGCCCGTCTTACCTGCTCTGGCTCGACATGCAGGATGGCTTGCCACGGGACACGGTCTCTGCCAGAGAGCGCTAGAGCGCCGCACAATAGGACCCCGCCCTAATGAAATCGCCCCCCTTGGTTCTTGGATTTGACACCTCTGGTCCTCACTGCGCAGCCGCTTTGTTGCGCGGGACAGATGTGCTTATGAACCGGGTCGAAAAAATGGGCCGGGGTCAGGCCGAGCGATTGATGGTGCTGCTGGAAGAGATCCTAGCTGAAGCGGGTGTGACGTGGACCGCTCTGGACGCGCTTGGTGTGGGGGTGGGACCAGGCAATTTCACCGGCATTCGAATTTCGGTCTCGGCTGCACGAGGTTTGGCGCTGGGGCTTGGCATTCCAGCGGTGGGCGTCGACGGTTTTGAGGCGCGGCGGGTCCGGGGTGAACTCGCTGCTGTGCCCGCCCCGCGTGATCAGGTTTATGCCGCGCTTCAGGGCGAGGCACCGCGTCTGATGCCGCGCCAAGAGGCCGAGGATGCCGCGCGCGATGCCGGGCTAACCTGCGCGCCCGTGGCGACGCCGCCCAAGATTGCCGTCGCGATTGCCCGCGAAGCAATGGAACGGTTTCAGACCGAACCCACGCCACCGGCTCCATTGTATCTGCGCGCCGCAGATGCCGCTCCCTCGTCGGATCAGCCCCCCAAACTGATCGATGGCTGATTTGCTGTCACCTGCGCAGGCTGCCGATCTGGCCGCGACCCATAAGGCCGCGTTCACCCAGTCCCGCCCCTGGTCTGAAACCGAGATCGCCGATCTGCTGGCCGACCAGTCTACTTTTGGCTTCGGGGATACGCGCTGTTTTGCGATTGTACGGGTGATCGCGGGTGAAGCGGAGCTGTTGACCCTTGCCACCCACCCTGAACACCAGCGGC
>SPLB01000128.1 GCA_004566265.1 Paracoccaceae bacterium
ACGCGGTCGGGGTTGATCCCCGACAACAGCGCCAGATCTTCATTGTCGGAATAAGCGCGCATGGATTTACCGGTGCGGGTCTTGTTCAGGAACCAGAACAGCGCTGCCACAACGATAATCGCGGTGATCACGGTGATGCCTTGGCTGGTTTTGATCGCAAGACCTTCGCGAAGGCCGGTTATTTCCTTAAAGGCACGCGCCTTCATAATGAACCGCTCACCATCGCCAAAACGCTGGTCGCCCGGACCAATAATGAACCTTACAAGACCGTTCATCATGAACATCACACCCAGCGACACCATCACCAGTACCACCGGTTTGGCTTTCTGGTGGCGATAGAACCCATAGACGGCTGTGTCGGTCAGCAACACCAGCGCCATGGTCGCCAGAATGCCAAAGGGCAGGGCCAGAAGCGCTGTGGGCAGCGGTCCAGCCGAGATCCCCATGGCCTGGAAGCCCCAGGTCACAAGAATGGTCACCATGGTGCCAAACGCCATAGTGTCCCCATGGGCAAAGTTCGAGAACCGCAAAATACCGTAGATCAGCGTCACACCCAGCGCACCCAGCGCCAGCTGGCTGCCGTAAGCGATGCCGGGGATCAGCACAAAGTTTGCAAGTGCCACGAGGGCATTGAGGAAGTCCATCTCTTAGCCCCCCAAGAACGATTTGCGCACGTCTTCGTCGGCCAGCAGCTCTTTGCCGGTGCCGGTATGTGCGTTACGACCCTGAACAAGAACATAGCCTTTGTCCGCGATTTCAAGCGCTTGCTTGGCATTCTGCTCTACCATCAGGATCGGCAGACCGGTACGAGAGACCTCAATAATCCGGTCGAACAGCTCGTCCATGACGATCGGCGACACGCCTGCGGTGGGCTCATCCAGCAGCAGAACCTTAGGCTGGGTCATCAGCGCGCGACCCACGGCCACCTGCTGGCGCTGACCGCCAGAGAGTTCACCCGCCGGTTGGTTGCGCTTGTCTTTCAGGATCGGGAACAGGCCATAGATCTGCTCCATCGTGTCAGAGATATCATCTGTGCGGATAAAGGCGCCCATTTCCAGATTTTCTTCCACCGTCATCGAGGTGAAGATATTGCTGGTCTGGGGCACAAAGCCCATACCTTTGACCACGCGCTGCTGCGGGGTCAGATCGGTGATGTCCTCACCGCCCAGTCTCACCGCGCCAGATCGCACGTTCAGCATGCCAAAGGTGGCTTTCATAGCCGTGGATTTACCGGCCCCATTTGGGCCCACAATCACGGCAATCTCGCCGGGATTTACAGCAATGGTGCAGTCGTGGAGGATATCCGGCCCCTTGCCGTATCCCCCAGTCATGGCATCGCCAATCAGGAAGGGTTCAGACATTATACCGGCTCCAATTTGTCTTTGTTTTTCAGACCCGTGCCAAGATAAGCTTCGATGACTTGCTCATTCGCTTTGATCTCGGAAAGGGTGCCTTCTGCCAGTTTCTTGCCCTCGGCCATACAGATGACCGGATCGCACAAGCGGCCGATGAATTCCATGTCATGCTCGATCACAACAAAGGTGTAGCCGCGATCTTCATTGAGACGCTTGATCGCATCGGCAATGGTGTAAAGCAAGGTTCGGTTTACGCCCGCCCCCACCTCATCGAGGAAGACAATCTTGGCGTCGACCATCATGGTGCGGCCCAGTTCCAGAAGCTTCTTCTGACCGCCCGAAATCTCGCCTGCCTTGAGGTCCGCGATATGGCTGATGGTCAGGAACTCCAGAACTTCGTCCGCTTTGGCGCGCAGGGCGCGTTCCTGGTCGGCAATGCGCTTGCGGCCAAACCATGTGTTCCATAGGTTTTCACCAAGTTGGTCGCCCGGAACCATCATCAGGTTTTCGCGACACGTCATGGTGGCGAACTCATGCGCGATCTGGAACGTCCGCAAAAGCCCCTTGTGGAACAGCTGATGCGGCGGCAAACCGGTGATGTCCTCGCCATCCATCAGAACACGGCCTGAAGTCGGCGGCAGAACGCCCGCTATAACATTGAAAAGAGTGGTTTTTCCCGCACCGTTTGGTCCGATCAAACCGGTAATGGAGCTCTTTGCGATTTCAAGCGACGCGCCATCCACCGCATGGAACCCGCCGAAGTGCTTGTGCAAGTCCTCGACGACGATCATGTCATTTTCATCCCCTGCCGCTGTTTTTGTGCGGCTTTTCCAATTTGGAACAGCCCGGAGTGCTGATCTTTGCACACCGGGCTGGCCTGATTTGATATCGAGAAGCGATCCCGGATTAGCGGAACTTTACGGTCTCGTTTTTTCCACCTTTGACTTCGATCTCGCGGTAAGAGCCTGCGCTCTCACCCGGGCCGATCAGCTCAACGCCGGTTGCGCCTTGATAGTCGATCTCACCGCCGTTCGCGAGGATCTCAAACGCTTTGCCCAGCTCGCCGGGGTTGATCGGCTCGCCCGGTGCGTTGGCCACGTCCATGATTTTGGCGCCGTAGTCCGCCGGATCCATTGAACCGGCGGCCTGCATCGCCAGCATGAACAGCGCGGCTGCGTCGTATGACTCAGGTGCATAGGCAGAGGTGCCGTCAAAACCAGCGTCAGACGCCATTGTCGCGAAGGTCTCAGCGCCTTCGCTGTCGGAGCCTGCGACCTGGCCGAAGGAGCCATCGAGGTCCGGACCAACGTTGGTCGGCAGCGAATCACCGATCATGCCGCCGGGCAGGCCGAAGGTTTCAAACGCGCCGGTGTCCAGTGAACCTTGGATGATGCCCAGACCACCTTGGTCTAGGTAGCCCGCCACCACGAGGATGTCGCCACCGGCAGAGGCCAAAGCCGCAACCTCGGCAGAATAGTCGCCTTTGCCGTCCTCATGCGCGGTCACGATGGTCACTTCGCCGCCAACGGCTTCATAGGAGGATTGGATCGCATCTGCGAGACCCTTGCCATAGTCGTTGTTGGTGTAGGTCAGAGCGATGGAGTTGATACCACGGTCTTTCAGCACCTCGGCCATAACCTGACCTTCGCGCGCGTCGGACGGTGCGGTGCGGAAGAACAGACCGTTGTCTTCAACGGTGGTCAGACCCGGAGACGTTGCAGACGGCGATACCATAACCAGACCGTTGGGAATGGCAACGTTCGCCAGAACCGCGCCAGTCACGCCGGAGCAATCCGCGCCCATCAGGCCATTGATGCCGTCAGCAACCAGTTTTTCAGCCGCTGCAGTCGCCGCACCGGAGTCAACACAGGTGGAGTCCGCACGGATCGGGGTCACTTTGGCGCCGTCCAGCAGCTTGCCGGAGGTGGTGGCTTCGGCCATTGCCAGCTCTGCGCCAGCAGCCATTGCAGGTGTCAGCGATTCAATCGGGCCCGTGAAACCGAGCAAAATGCCCAGTTTGACTTCTTTGGCGTGACCGTCCGCAAATGCGGCTCCAGCGCACAGCGTCATAGCAGCAGAGGCCATGAGGATTTTTTTCATTTGATTTCTCCCCTATCGGAACGATGATGTTCAAAAGAGACCCTAGGCGCGCAATCGTTGAAAGAAAAGAGGCGAGTTGGGAATTTGTATCCAAAATAGATAACCCCATCGTTTCCCGCGTGTTGCA
The DNA here is from genome assembly GCA_004566265.1 of Paracoccaceae bacterium. Lineage (GTDB taxonomy): Bacteria > Pseudomonadota > Alphaproteobacteria > Rhodobacterales > Rhodobacteraceae > Epibacterium. The sequence continues at coordinate 3,583 of SPLB01000128.1, forward strand.
GCAATTGATCAAACCAAATTGGGAGAGTGTTTGTGGCGAAACTTGGCTTTATTTGCTCCTTTGCGGCCTTTGTGATCAGCGCAGGCACGGTGGTGTTTTCTGGAACTATGACAACGTCATTGGGGGAGGCTGAGCTTGAAACCAAGGTCGGAGGCCTGGATGTGCCTTGGGGTTTTGCTTTTGTGCCCGGAGGCGGCGTTCTCATTACGGAACGGAAGGGCAATTTGCTCTATTCCGAGAATGGCCAGACCCATCCTGTAAGCGGAATTGACCGTTTGTCTGGAATGGAGGTTGCCGGCCAGGGCGGCTTGCTCGACATTTTGGTGCCGCGCGATTTTGGCATCACTCGAGAGGTGTTCCTAACTTATTCAAAACGCCAGGGCCTCGGCGCGGGAACAGCCGTCGCCAAGGGGCGCCTATCTGAAGATGCGCGCCGTATCAGTGACATAAGGGAGATCTTTGAAGCAACACCCAGCGCCAGTGGTGGCCGTCATTTTGGGTCTCGGATTGTTGAAGCGCCAGATGGAACCCTGTTCGTCACACTTGGCGAACGCGGCGACCGCGCCAGTGCGCAGGACCTCAGTCGCGAGCAAGGTTCAATCATCCGCATACACCGCGATGGCAGCATTCCCGCTGACAACCCTTTTGTTGGAACGCCCAGCGCAAAACCTGCAATTTGGAGCCTTGGCCACCGAAACCCGCAGGGCATGGCGGTGGATGCACTAGGTCAGATCTGGGCCGTTGAACATGGCGCGCGCGGCGGAGATGAAGTAAATAAAATTACCAAAGGCGCCAATTACGGCTGGCCGGTCATTTCTTTCGGTCGCCATTACTCGGGACTGAAAATCGGTGAAGGCACGCACAAGGCCGGAATGGAACAGCCTAAATGGTATTGGGATCCGTCCATGGCCCCATCGGGCATGCTGATTTATTCCGGCAAACTCTGGCCTGAATGGCGCGGAGACATGTTTATCGGATCCCTGAAGTTTGACTACATTTCAAGGCTTTCGGGCCAAAACTTGAAAGAGGTTGAGCAATTAAAATCAGAGGCAACTGGACGCGTAAGGGACCTGCGTGAGGCCCCGGATGGGTCGATCTGGTTTGCCTCTGAACAGCAAGGTGCTTTGATCCGTATGACACCTAAGTAGCGACGGCTCAGATGACGCGCGCCCCTTTTGCCCCCCGTTCGCGATAGGGCGTTGTGTCATAGTGCGATCGATAGCATTTCGAGAAATGCGACGGTGATGCAAATCCACAGGCCAGCGCGACATTGATCACACTCATATCGGTCTGCATCAGAAGACTGCGCGCCTTTTGCAGGCGTAGCTCCATGTAGTAGCGCTTTGGGCTGCGATTGAGGTATCGTCGAAACAGGCGCTCAAGCTGACGGGTGGACATGCCCACGTCTTCGGCGAGAATCGAGGGGCTAATCGGCTCTTCGATATTGCTCTCCATCATTTGGATAACCTGCGACAGCTTCGGATGACGCACGCCAATGCGGGTCGGGATTGACAGACGTTGCGTGTCCTGATCCGTCCGGATGGAAGAGTAGATCAGCTGATCCGCCACAAGGCTTGCCAATTCCTCACCGTGGTCATCAGCAATAATCTTCAACATCAGGTCCACGGAAGACGTGCCACCGGCCGTTGTCATTCGATTGCCATCAATCACAAAAACGGATTTTGTAAGTTCCACATCCGGAAACTCTTCAGAGAAGCTATCTGAATTTTCCCAATGAATCGTCGCGCGTTTGCCGTCCAGCAACCCTGTGTTTGCCATTGTATAGGCCGCCGTACACAGCCCCCCTACGGTGAGCCCTTTTCGCGCCTCACGGCGCAGCCATGCCATAAGTTTTTTGGATGTGGCTTCCTGAACGCCAATGCCGCCGCACAACAGGATGGTGTCGTCGCGTTGTAATTCAACCAGATCGCCATCCAGGTTAAACGACGCGCCAGCGGAACAGGACACGGTTTCGCCACCTTCCCCGATCACGGTCCAAGAGTAGATATCGGCCCTTGCCATGCGGTTTGCAATCCGCAGCGCCTCCATGGCAGCGGAGAAACACAACAATGTAAAATTGTCCAAAAGAACAAAAGCAAAGCGACGGTGTGTGTCGGCTGTTGGGAGGTTGGTCAGAGTCTCCGGATGGCTTTGCATGGTGCGCGTCCTACACAACTTGGCATTTCGTGGGTAGCTTACAGCCCCCGCAAATTACTTGCGGGAATTTATCGACCCTGCTCACAGGTGAGGCCTATCGTCAAGTATTACAAAAACAAAACTGGCCTCTCAACTGCCTCTAATGTATAGCATCGCCTCGAAAAGACGAAATGATCTCTCAGAGCCGGAGGAAAAGCGATGAGTGAATGGCAAAAAACGAACTGGCGCCAGAAACCCCGCGTCCAGATGCCCGACTACACAGACGCGGCCGCGTTGCATGCGGTTGAAGCTCAGCTGTCGAAATATCCTCCTCTGGTGTTCGCCGGTGAAGCCCGCCGCCTCAAAGATCAGCTGGGCGCAGCGGGGCGTGGCGAAGCGTTCTTGTTGCAGGGCGGTGATTGCGCCGAAAGCTTTGATCAATTCAGCGCCGACGCCATCCGTGACACCTTCAAGGTAATGCTGCAGATGGCCATGGTCCTGACGTATGGTGCCAAGGTGCCGGTTGTGAAAGTTGGCCGTATGGCTGGTCAGTTTGCAAAGCCGCGCTCTGCGCCAACCGAGACCGTGAACGGGGTGGAGCTGCCGAGCTACCGCGGGGATATCATTAACGAACTCGACTTCACCCCCGAGGCGCGTACTCCCAACCCTTCCAAGATGTTGCAGGCCTACACGCAAGCAGCGGCAACTGTGAACCTGCTGCGCGCATTCTCCACCGGGGGATATGCGGATGTCAATCAGGTGCACGCCTGGACCCTCGGGTTTACCGAAAGCGAAAAGGCCGAAGAATACCGTGCGCTGGCTAACCGAATCTCCGATACTTTGGACTTCATGACGGCAGCTGGCATCAATGCGGACACCGCGCATACGTTGCAAACGGTCGATTTCTACACCAGCCACGAAGGTCTTCTGCTCGAATATGAAGAAGCGCTGACACGCAAGGACTCAACCTCGGGCAAATGGCTGGCCGGCTCTGGCCACATGATCTGGATCGGTGATCGCACCCGTCAACCCGACGGCGCCCATGTGGAGTTCTGCAGTGGCGTCATGAACCCGATTGGTTTGAAGTGCGGCCCGACAACCACCGCCGAAGACCTGAAAGTTCTTATGGGTAAGCTGAACCCGGAAAACGAAGAGGGCAAGCTGACCCTCATCGCACGTTTCGGGGCGGGCAAGGCAGGTGAACACCTTCCACGTTTGGTTCAGGTCGTGAAGGAAGAAGGGGCGAATGTCACTTGGGTGTGCGACCCGATGCACGGCAATACCATTAAATCCTCATCCGGCTATAAAACCCGCCCGTTCGAAAACGTCCTGCGGGAAGTGCGTGATTTCTTCGGCGTGCACCAGTCCGAGGGAACAACGCCTGGCGGTGTTCATTTCGAGATGACCGGGCAAGACGTGACAGAATGCACGGGTGGTTTGCGCGACGTGACGGACGAAGATCTGTCCGCACGCTACCACACCGCTTGCGACCCGCGTCTCAATGCGGACCAGTCGCTTGAGCTTGCATTCCTTGTTTCCGAAGAGCTGTCCAAACAGCGCGCTGACGCGGCGAAGATC
>SPLB01000129.1 GCA_004566265.1 Paracoccaceae bacterium
CGCAGCCCGCGTATAAAGCAGCACGTAGTCATCTGCCGCCTCGTCCTGAAGGGCGGAGGCCAGCATAAAGAACACCTCAGCCAGACCAGCCCGCGGGTTAGGCACAATGCTAAAGGGCAGCGCCTCATCAGTGGCCAGGGCATCTCGCATGCGGGCAAGGCGCGGATCCAGACTGCTGCCGAAAGACTCGGCCAGAACCTGCAAAGCCTCCTTCGTGCGACCAAGCTGCGACAGCACTTCGACACGGGCAATCGCAGCACGGCGCGAGCTGCGCCCCAATTGCCCGCCATTTTCCGAGAACAACCGCTCTGCGCCTTCAAAATCCCCAACAGAAGCCAGCGCAAGCGCCTTATGATAGAGTGCAAAAAACCGGAGTTCTGGCTGTTTGGCAACGCCATCAAAGGCATCCAGTGCCTCCTGAACAGCCCCTTGCCCCATATGTGCCCAGGCCGTCAGCAGGCCATCGACAAGCGGGCTGATCCCGTCGTTCTCCAAATCACGATTGAAGATCGCTTCAAAGTCACCGGTTTGGCCTGCATGTGCGGCAGAGACGATATTGGCGACCTGACTGCGCAATCCACTATCCTGCATCCGCTGTGCCACCGGCAAGGCGGCTTTTATATTGCCAAGCGCCAGCTGGGTGTAAACAAGGCTGTCCATCAGATTGAGGTTAGAGGGGTCGCGCACCAAGGCACGCGTGAAATACTGCGCCGCGGCGGCGAAATCTCTTTCTTGCGTCGCGCTGCGTCCCGCAAGATAAGCCCCCACCAGCCCATCGGCCTGTGCGGGCCCTGTGCTGCCTATGTGTATGGTGGAGACTGTTGCCAGCAAAATCGCAGCAGTGCTGAAGCGGCGCAGGAATGAAACGGGCACGAAGGCTTCTCCCATCGAAATGGATAGTAATCCAACGAATCGTAGTGCCCAGCCCCCGGAACTGCAATGGGGCGCCCGTCCGGACGCCCCATATTCTGCTGAACACGCTGCGATTTGTCGATCACATGTTCGGGTAGTTCGGGCCGTCCCCACCCTGCGGGGTCGTCCAGGTGATGTTCTGGGACGGATCTTTGATGTCACAGGTCTTACAGTGCACGCAGTTTTGGAAGTTCACAACAAAACGCGGGCCGCTGTCGTCTTCGACCACCTCATACACGCCAGCCGGGCAATAGCGCTGTGCCGGTTCCGCGAATTTCGGCAGGTTGACCTTGATCGGTGTGTCCGCATCGGTCAGGCGCAGGTGGCAGGGCTGGCTTTCTTCGTGGTTGGTTGCCGCGAAGGACACATTGGTCAGCCGATCAAAGGACAGCACGCCATCGGGTTTCGGGTAATCGATCGGCTTGTGCTTGGAGATCTCTTCAGTGGAGTCTGCATCTGACTTGCCATGACCCAAAGTCCCGAAGAAAGACAAACCGAAGAGATTGTTGGTCCACATGTCCAGACCGCCCAAGGCCAGCGACGCGGTGAGGCCCCACTTGGACCACATCGGCTTCACGTTGCGGACCATCTTCAGGTCTTTGCCAATCTCGCCGTCACGGACGGAGGCTTCATAATCGGTCAGCTCGTCTGCGGAGCGGCCCGCCTTGATCGCCTCGAACGCCGCTTCTGCTGCGGCTTTCCCGGACAGCATGGCGTTGTGATTGCCTTTGATGCGCGGAACGTTGAGCATACCCGCAGAGCAGCCCAGCAGAGCGCCACCCGGGAAGGTCAACTTCGGCATGGACTGGTAGCCACCTTCGGTGATCGCACGGGCCCCGTAAGCCACACGCTTGCCGCCTTCGAGCAGCTCAGCCACCATCGGGTGGTGCTTGAAGCGCTGGAACTCCATGTACGGATACACGTGAGGGTTCTTGTAGTTCAGGTGAACGACGAAGCCCACGTAAACTTGGTTGTTTTCCAAGTGGTAGATAAAGGACCCACCGCCCGCATTGGAATTCAACGGCCAACCCATGGTGTGGGTGACGGAGCCCTCCTTGTGCTTGGCCGGGTCGATTTCCCATATCTCTTTCATGCCAACGCCGTACTTCTGCACCTCTTTGCCGGACTGCAGGTCGTATTTCGCGATGACTTCTTTGGAAAGAGAGCCGCGCACACCTTCGGACAGGAAGACATATTTACCGTGCAGTTCCATGCCCGGCTCGGTGTTGGGGCCATAAGAGCCGTCTTCTTCAAGACCAAAGACACCGGCAACGACGCCTTTGACTTCGCCGGTGTCGCCGTAGACCAGTTCAGAGCAGGACATGCCCGGGAAAATCTCAACACCCAGCTCTTCGGCTTGCTCGGCCATCCAGCGGCAGACGTTGCCCATGGAGACGATGTAGTTGCCGTGGTTGTTCATCAAAGGCGGCATCGGAGCGTTCGGGATCCGCACCTGGCCAGCTTCACCGAGGAGATAGAAGTTGTCTTCATTCACTTCGGTGTTCAGCGGCGCGCCTTTTTCTTTCCAATCGGGGATCAGCGCATCCAGCCCCGAAGGGTCAAGCACCGCACCAGAGAGGATGTGAGCACCCACTTCGGAACCTTTTTCCAGCACAACCACATCGAGGTCGGCGTCCAATTGCTTGAGTCGGATCGCTGCGGACAGGCCTGCAGGACCTGCACCGACGATCACAACATCGTATTCCATTGCTTCGCGTTCAATATCGGCCATTCGAGGGGCTCCCTTGGCTAGCACTCCCACTTGCGCGTGTGGTTCTTGGCTGTAAAGCGCAACATTCTTGCGCGGCTGCTTAGCTGCTGCTGCATTATAAGGTCAATGCATACCCTACGTTCAATGTGACAAAGACGGTCAAAAGCGACATATCGCTACGCGGAATTCCAAGGTAGCGTGGATCATCGCGTTTTCAGGTCGAGTCTGTGTCTGAGCACGCCGAAACAATGCCCAAATCTGAAGCGTTGTCGCCCAAAACATAGCGCGGCCCCGGCCCTAATTCCGCTGCAGCATCATCGGGGTTGTAAAGTTTACAACTGTCCAGCGACAAACATCCGCAACCGATACAGCCATCAAGGCGGTCTCGCAGTGTTTCCAGCTGGGCGATTCGTGCATCCAGATGTTCACGGAAAGCCGCGGACAATTGCGCCCAATCCGCTTTGGTCGGGGTGCGTTTGCCTGGCAGAGTGGCCAGTTGTTCGCGGATTTCTGGCAACGTGAAGCCAAACTTCTGCGCGATCAAAATAAACGAAAGCCGTCGAATGTCAGCGCGTTCAAACCGACGCTGCCCGCCGGAATTGCGCCATGGCGTCAACAGACCCTGCGTTTCGTAATATCTGATCGCGGACACAGCGAGGCCCGAGCGATCTGCCAGATAGCCGATGGAAAGACCGGGCTTAGGCATGGGGAACCTTTCAAAAAAAGCTTGAGCTAAAGTTAGGTTTAGAAATTACACCCAATGCAGGCAAACAACAAGCAAAAGGAACCTGAAACATGACTGCTGTATTGGAACATGCAAACTTTACGGTCGCCGACCCGAACCGCACCGCACGTTGGATGCAAGACGTGTTTGGATGGCATATACGCTGGCAGGGAGAAGCGCTAGACGACGGATTTACCGTTCACGTCGGCACAGAACATTCATATGTAGCGCTCTATCGGCCAGCAACAGGCGCAAAAGACCCCGTTCCCCGCTATGTAAATGCTGGCGCGCTCAACCACATTGCGATTGTCGTCGATGACTTGGAGGGAACCGAAGCAAAAGTTCGCGCGGCCGGTTTCATCCCCGGTGAACATCACGACTACGAGCCCGGTCAGAGGTTCTATTTTCATGACGAAAATGACGTAGAATATGAGGTCGTGAGCTATGCTTGATCCTTGGATACCGCAATTGGCACTCACCCGTCACCGAGCCAAAGTGCCGACAAATCCTTGGTGGGGGGCGGATATTTCAGCGTTAATCGCATAGGCCTTGGGTGAAACTCCGCGCAGCGCAAGCCTCGCCCTCTTGCAATTCTGCTCATGATTGGGTCAGGTGTTTACCGACACGTTCAGACGCCCCGCCGCGCCACCAGCGGCGGGGCGGCGGCGTTCTAGCAGAGACGACCCATAAACGATCCCAGTGCCTTGCTCGGCGTGGGCAATAAAACGAAAGCGGACATAGCTATGGATAAGATCCCCATGACGCCAACGGGTTTTCAGGCCCTCGAAGCGGAACTGAAAAACCTAAAATCCGTGGAGCGCCCTGCCATTATTAAGGCGATCGCCGAAGCGCGCGAACTTGGTGATCTGTCAGAAAACGCCGAATACCACTCCGCCCGTGAAAAACAGTCCTTCATTGAAGGTCGCATCAAAGAGTTGGAAGGCATCATTGGTCTGGCCGATGTGATCGACCCGGCGAAACTGTCTGGCACTGTTAAGTTTGGTGCCAAGGTCACCGTGGTGGACGAAGACACAGACGAGGAAAAAACCTGGCAAATTGTCGGAGAACATGAGGCAAATATCGAATCCGGCCTTTTGAACATCAAATCTCCGATCGCCCGAGCCTTGATCGGCAAGGACGAAGGCGACAGTGTGGAAGTGCGCACCCCCGGCGGTGAACGATCTTACGAGATCCTGAAGATCGTCTACGCCTAAGTGCCAAGCCCCCGAAGTTGGGGCCGCACACCCTTTGGCCCATTTTCAACAAAACCTTTTGGCCAAAGGTCCAATACGAGCCAACAAAGAGGCGGCCGATGAGCAGCGACCCGAGCCAACAGGAACATGCCCCCAATTCCGGGATCGCCGGTCCGCAGCTTGGGGACCTGACGGGGCAAGGGCCTCGATCGCTCGGGCTACCGGAAACGGTGGCCGTTCTGCTGGGCGTGGCTTGGGCGCTGGCGGTGGTGGCAATCTATGTCATTACCCCAGAAACCGCGGCATCACCGGAATGGAACGCGCCTTTGGTGCGTATACTGGCCGTGATGATGCCAGTGGTCATGCTGTTGGTTGCGGCCATTTCCCTGCGCTCTGCCAGGCTGATGCGCGCAGAAAGCGACCGGCTACATGCGGCGATTTCCAGCCTGCGGCATATGTATCTGACGCATTCACACTCCGCAGCCTCCGTAACGGAAACCTCTGTCACCAAGAAGCTTGAAGAGATCATCGAGAGCACTCGGAAGACGGAAGTCAGCCTGGCGACATTCCAAACCAGCCGCCGCACACCCGGCCGCGCAGCAATCCCGGTGGAAGCCATGGAAACGGTAAGCGAACAAGGCTCGCTTGCGCTCGGCACCTCCTCCGAGGACATCGCACCGCCGTTGGCAAATGAACATTTTATTCGCGCAATGAACTTTCCGGAAAGCGCGGATGATGAAGAGGGGTTTGTCGCCCTGCGTCTTGCGCTTAAGGATCGCAATGCCGCGCAGGTGATCCGCGCAGCACAGGACATTCTGACCCTGCTCAGCCAGGATGGCATATATGTGGACGACCTGCGCCCCGATCGTGCGCGCCCTGACATCTGGCGTCAGTTTGGCCAGGGCACCCGTGGCCGTGAAGTGGCCGCGCTCGGGGGCATCCGTGACCGCAGCTCGCTGGCCCTCAGCTCTGCGCGGATGAAGCAGGATCCGATCTTCCGCGACGCCGCGCACCACTTTCTGCGCCATTTCGACCAGATGTTCAGCAAATTCGAGCACAGCGCCACAGACGCAGAGATCTCGGCCCTCAGCGACACGCGCACCGCGCGGGCCTTTATGCTGTTAGGGCGTGTGGCCGGAACCTTCGACTAGACCCCAATAAAGCTGGAATAAGGGATGAACCGCACGGGATCGCCCTCTTGTAAATCCAATGCACCGTCAGGCAGTTCCACCAGTCCTTCTGCCCAGCTAAGGCCAGAGATGCGGCCAGACCCCTCGGATTTAAACACTTCGGCTTTGCCATCGCGCACCCGCGCTCGCAAAAATTCGCGCCGACCGGGCTTTTTATTTTTCGAGAATGCCGCCGCCACAACAAAACCCTCGGGCTTCTGCCACCCCTCTCCAGCCAAAAGACCAAGCGCCGGGCGTGCAAATACAAGCGTGCACACCAGCGCCGCCACCGGATTGCCAGGCAGGCCGAAAACGGGCACGCGCGACCACATACCCAATGCCAGCGGGCGCCCCGGCTTCAACGCGATGCGCCATTGCTGCATCGCCCCGCTTTCGCGCAAAAGCGCGGACACATGATCCTCGTCCCCGGCAGACGCGCCACCACTGGTCAAGATCGCATCCGTCTGCTCGGACGCGCGGTCCAAAACACCCTTGAGCGCAGCGGGGTCATCGGGAACGCGGCCCATATCCACCGCCTCATAACCACACTGACGCAAAAGCCCCAAGAGCATCACCCGGTTGGCGTCATAGATTTGCCCCCGTGCGGCGGGTGCGCCGGGTTCCAACAATTCATTCCCAGTCGAGATCACTGCCACGCGCAGGCGCTTGCGCACAGACGTCCGGGACAGGCCCGTCGCTGCAATCAACGCCAAATCCGCTGCAGTCAGAACCCGCCCCGCTTGCAAGATCACATCACCGGCTGCAACGTCCTCTCCGGCTTTACGAGTGTTCGATCCGGGCTTCACCGGCCCATTAAACGCAACCTGCGCGCCATCTGTGGTCACGTCCTCCTCCAAGACAACCGTATCCACGCCGTCCGGCAGCGCCGCCCCGGTCAAGACGCGGATTGCCATGCCTGCGGGCACGGTACCGACGTAAGCCCCACCAGCCGCCGCACGCCCCTCGACCAGCGGCAGTACATGGGCACCCTCCGCACGTCCCCCCGCAAAACCATAGCCATCGACGGCTGTGTTGGGCTGAGGCGGGTTCGACCGTTTAGCACGAAGATCTTCTGCCAGAATACGGCCCAAAGCCTCACCAATCGCGACATCCTCAACCGCAGCAACGGGTGACAAGCGAGCCTGCAGATGCGCGAGGGCCTCATCCACAGGGGTCCAGTTCACACCGGGC
>SPLB01000130.1 GCA_004566265.1 Paracoccaceae bacterium
GGCACACACGACCAAACATGAGGCGCACCCCGCGCAATTGATGCTCACTATGTTCATTAACCGAGCGTATCCGCCAGCCAATTTTCCAGAAGAAAATGCGCAATCGCGCCTTTTCGTGCAGGTCTTACCATCGGATGCGCCCCGGCAAAAGAGGCCATCATCTCCTGTCGGGTAAGCCAGCGCGCGTCCTCAATCTCAAGGGGATCAATTTTGATTTCGTCAGTCAGGGCAACCCCCGCGCAACCTATCATCAGGGACATGGGAAACGCCCAGGGTTGGCTTGCCAGATAAGACACCTCGCCCACGGTCACACCGGCTTCCTCAAGCACCTCGCGACGCACCGCCGCCTCCAGGGTCTCGCCGGGTTCGACAAACCCCGCCAGCAGAGAATACATGCCCTCTGGCCACCCCGGTGACCGCCCCAACAGCACCTTGTCACCATGGGTGATCAGCATGATCACCACCGGATCGGTGCGTGGGAAATGGCGGGTCCCACAGGACGGGCAGCGCCGTTGCCAGCCAGCCTCTAGCATGTCCGATTTTGCACCACAGGCGGAACAGAAGCCATGGCTCTGGTGCCAGCTCAGCACCGCGCGCGCGGTCGCAGCCAGTTCAGCCTCGCGCGGGGTCAACCGCGTCATGATCCGGCGCAGCTCTGCAAATACATGAGTGTCTGGCAGGTCCGGGTGGTGCTGTTCGCTTAGGTCGAGAAACCCCTCGGGGAGCGTGTCGCCCGCCGGGGTCCAGTTTAAGTTCTGTGCAAAATAGCCGCCGCCTGCGTCCGAAAGACCCAGAAAAAGCATGTCTTCAAAAACCACCATGTCATGGCTCACAGGCAGCAAAGCCAGACCATCCGGCGCCTCGTCTTCGGGCGTCTCTGCAGCGCGCAAGCATAGCGGCTTGCCCTGCCACATTGGCAACACGCGGCTGCGCGGATCCTGCCACAGCGCCTTTAGCACCTCGGGATCCTTGCGCAGCGAGGCCGCGCGATCCAACCCACTGCCGCCAAACACAACGTCCTCTGCTCGCTTCATAAATACCTGCCCGCAGCCCTTGGCCGCCCTGATAAACCTCGCATGCGCACCCCGCTTGTAGCCACTGGATAACCCTCTGCACAAGCCTGGCTGTGTCACGGTGAGAGGCGCGTTCTTTAGGTAGGCCACGGATCGTTGGCAGCCGCGCCACGGGCTACTGCAAAAATGCCACGCTCCTCCAAAACATCTTGGTAAAAAGTCACTGGGCTTCCCCCAAACCCGCTTCCCTGATTGAACAAAGGTTAAGAAATCCAAAAGAGCGTGACCCACGTCATGACAGAGCAGAAGGCAAATTTGGCCGAAAGCAGGTCTGCCGCACAGCGGGCAGTAGGTCGGCTGCGCATATTGGGGACCTCTGATGTGCATGTTCACCTGCAGAGCTTTGACTACTATTCGGACAGTCACAGCCCGACCATTGGTCTGACACGGACCGCGAAACTGATCGCTGATGCGCGGGCAGAGATGGACCGCGATGCGCCGAAGGGTGCCACCCTGCTGTTGGACAATGGCGACTGGATGCAGGGCACACCGATGGGCGAGTTGGCCGTACAGAAAGGATCTGCAATGGTGCGCACGGGCCGTGTGCACCCGGCAATCCGCGCGTTCGACTATCTCGGCTATGACGCGGTCGGATTGGGCAACCACGAGTTCAACTTCGGCCTGGATGTGCTGCGAGAGGTGCTGGCAACTGCGCCCTGCCCGATGCTCTGCGCCAATGTCGACCTGTCGTCTGACATCGCGCCATTGCCCGTCTTACCGCATCTGATTCTGGACCGGCAGATCGCTGAGGATCCGAGCTTGCCCCCCCTGCGCATTGGTATTTTCTCTGTGCTGCCACCGCAGACAGCGATCTGGGACAGGGCCCACCTGTCAGGGCGGGCAACGTTCCGGGATATGGTACAGACTGCGCGCGCCAACATTGCCCGGCTTCAGGAACAGGGTTGCGATGCGATTATTGCACTTGCGCACACCGGCCTGGGCGGCGCTGAGGCCGCGCCTATGATGGAAAACGCCCTGCACCCAATCACGGCTTTACCGGGGCTTGACGCGGCCATCGGTGGCCATACGCACCTCTTGTTGCCAGACCCCGAAGGCAACTCCCCGTCCCTTCCGGTGCCCGTTGTCATGCCCGGCACCGCCGGGTCGCACCTTGGGCTGATCGACCTCGGCTTCACATATGATGGACAGCGCTGGCGCCGGCAGACGGCTCACACAGAATTGCGATCTATCTGCCCCAGAGGACTGCCGCCTGTGAGCACCGATCTGGGCCTGGAGGCGCTGCTGGAAGAAGACCACCAGCTGACCCGTGCCGCCATGGCGGAACCGGTGGGCGAGACGCCGCATAATCTGCATTCCTATTTCACGTTCTTTGCCCCAGATCGGGCGTTGGCACTGGCGGCTGAAGCACAAGCCGCAGCCGCCCGCCGGACACTTGCGAACACCGAATGGGCCGATCTGCCTCTGCTGTCAGCCATGGCACCCGCAAAATTTGGCGGCCGCTCCGGGCCGCGCTGCTTCACAGATGTGCCTGCAGGCCCCCTGAGCCTGCGCCATGTGGCCGACCTTTACATATACCCCAACGAGCTGCGCTGTCTCTTGGTGGACGGGGCGACCTTGCGCGACTGGCTGGAAATGGCGGCCGGATACTTCCGCCACGCGACAGCACACTCACAAAACCAAAGTGGCGCGCCTCTGCTCGGGGACCCGCTGCGGGCCGGTCATAACTTTGACAGCATTTTTGGCGTTCAATACCGCATCGACCCCACGGCTCCGGCTCGGTTCGGCGCCGATGGTACACGGATCAACACAAACGCCCAGCGCATTCACGACCTGCAATACCAAGGTGCGCCGGTACGTGATGACATGCATTTTGTCGTCGCAGTGAACAGCTTCCGCGCCGACGGCGGCGGCAACTTCCTCATGCTGCAGCATGCAAGCCCGATTGACATTCCCCCAATGACCGTGCGCGATGCCTTGAAAGCCTATATTCAGGGAGAGCTGCCGCAGGATCCGCTGGCCGATCAACCCTATCCCTGGCGCTTTGCCGAGGGGTTGGGCCTTTCCGCTCTGGCGCTGACCGGCCCCGGCGCGCGCGCGCATCTCGAAGAACTGCCCAAAGGCGTCCGCGTTCAAGACAACCTCACCCCGCGCGGCTTCCTGGCGCTGGAACTGGACCTCTAATTTCTTTTTCGCCGCCGTGTCCCAACGCGCGTCTTTCCGATCCACAAAGTGCCGCAGCGCCTTGTCATTTTTCCGTCACTTCCCTATATCGGGAATCGAGAGGTTGGCGCGGGCGAGCGCCTCGCCAACCTGGTCAGGTCCGGAAGGAAGCAGCCACAACGAGCCCCGCTTGGGTCGATGTCCAACCTCTCACTATTTCTTCCCCGCAGATGTGACGATGTATCAAAGGCTCACGCCGCGGGTTTAGGGGGACACTGGTTTGCCCGATCTCAAAAGTTTCTGCAGGCGCAAAATCCACCGTTGACGATTGAGGCCAAGGCCCGCTAGCGTGATTGCGGATGGTTTCCGCATCTTCAAATCTGGGGCTGCGGGATGAAAAGGGAACACGGTGCGGTGCCTTTGGGTGCCAATGCCGCGACTGCCCCCGCAACTGTAAGCGGCGAGCGTCCTTGTTTTTGCCACTGGCCATAGCTCTCGGGCCCGGCTGGGAAGGTACAAGCGACGTGATGAACCGCAAGTCAGGAGACCTGCCATCTCAGCAAAATCGAACCCGGGCGGGGTGTCCGGCAGAGACACGGTTGACCGAGATTTAGACCCGAACAGCCCATAGGGCTGAACCGGGCCACACCGGCGCCTGCTCTTCCTGTCCCCTTCCCTTTGCGCGGAGGGCGCAGTGAAATGAAAAATATGTCCCCCGGCGGCTGCGCCGATATGGCCAGCGTGTCGTCCCATCCCCTGGCAAGCGAAGCCACCCATAATTTTACCCTGTCGATCTGCATGCATCTGGGTCGGCCCTGCCCGGCCGCAAATCGAATGCTGCGCACTCTGGCCAACGCGGTGGCTTCTGCAAAAGAGACAACCGAAGAGGGGTTTGAAATCACCGGCGAAAGCAGCCTCGAAGGCTGCGATCGCAGCTGCCACGCAAAATTTCAGGCGAGTCACGACCGCATTCGGGTGTTCTGTGGCACCGACACGGATGACGAACTGACCGCATTGAATCGCTTTGCTGATGCCATGTTGTCCCCCCAAGCAGCCCCCTACCACGGCACAGTCGCCCCGCAGAGCTTTGGAGAGGCCCGCCCCCTGAGCCCCCCGTCCGAGCTGATCTGAC
>SPLB01000019.1 GCA_004566265.1 Paracoccaceae bacterium
GTGTTCCTCGGCGTTGACCGGATCGAACCCGTCATTGCGCCGCTGGCGGCACCGGCGTTTGGTGGGCTTGGCCTTCTGGGTGCGGCGGGCGCAGGGGCAGCGACGCTGATCGGTGGCGGTGGCGGTGGCGGCGACATCGACACGACCCCGCCCGAAGTGCAAGTAACGGCGGGCACGAAATCCGTGGGTGATGTCGTCAACGCAGAAGAACAAAGCAGCGGAACAGTGATCTCGGGCACCGGCGAAGTTGGCGCAACTGTGGCGCTGACCGTTGGCGGTGAGACCCAGACCACCACTGTGGGCGAAGACGGCACTTGGTCTGTGACGTTTACTCCGACACAGATCAGCACTGGCGAATATTCGTCTGAAGTCACCATTGTCACAACGGACGCACAAGGCAACAGCACGACAACGACGGACACTTTGGTCGTCGACACCGAGACCTCGGCCAGCTTCGACGCGACACAGGCGGGCGACAACGTCGTGTCAGCAGCCGAGATGGCCGCTGGCGTCTCCCTGACGGGAACCGCAGAGGCAGGTGCCAGTGTGAACGTGACGGTCATGCCAGACGGCAACTCGACTGGCGTGGCCCGAACTGCAGTCGCCGACGCAGACGGCAATTGGAGCGTCACTTATGAGCCAGGCAGCCTGCCCGAAGGCGAATACAACAGCACCCTGACACTAACCTCGACAGACCTTGCCGGCAACGAGGCCACCGACACACAAAACCTGTATATCGACACCTTCGCAGGCGCACTTGAGCTTTCGGCTGTCAACGTCACAAACGACAATGACGCTCACCGCATGGATGGCGTCATCAACGACATCGAACGCGATGGCGGTGTAACAGTAACCGGTACAGCATCCGCAGGCGAAAAGGTCAACGTGTCCATCGGCACCGCCTCTGGCACAGCAACGGCAGATGCAGACGGCAACTGGTCTTTCACTTTTGATGCCGCTGACATACCCGAGGGCAGCGGCACCCTGGACGTCACTGCAACGATCTCAGACGATCTGGGCAATACCGCCTCTGATTCAGACACCGTGGGCTTTGATACCGAACTCACCAACTTTGCAAGCGGCGGCGTCAATGGCGGCAATACCGTAAACCGGGCAGAGCTGAAACAGGGGTTTGATTTGACAGGCACCGTGGAGGCGGGCTCCTCCGTGATCGTCGAGATCAATGGCGTCAGCCGTGCGGCAACCGTCGACACCGACGGCAGCTGGGCTGTGACCTTTAACGCCGATGTACTCAGCGATTCAGATGCAGAACGTGACGCGTATGGCGAATACAGTGTCACCCCCACCATCACCGCCACAGATGCAGCCGGAAACACAGCTGTCTTGTCACCAAGCACGCCACTGGGCATCACCATCGACACAGAAATTGACACACCGAAAATCACCGGAACAGGCACTGATGGCGACGACAACCTGACCAACATCAGCATCGGTGAGACCCCAGAGCAGAGCGTCACCGTCAACACTTTGCAAACGGACGGCACAACACCGGAAGCAACCGCGACGGCGTTTAAGGTTGGCTCGAACACAACGATTGTGTTTGACGATGCCGTTGCGGATGGCACCAACCTTCTGGTGACCAACGAGGACGCTGCAGGAAACAAGTCTTCGACATTGGTGATGTTCGAGGACAATGCGACTGAGACCAGCTTTGTGAACCACACCGGCGCAGC
Organism: Paracoccaceae bacterium; assembly: GCA_004566265.1. GTDB lineage: Bacteria > Pseudomonadota > Alphaproteobacteria > Rhodobacterales > Rhodobacteraceae > Epibacterium. The sequence goes on from SPLB01000019.1 coordinate 1,695, forward strand.
GGAGTTCAATATCGACACGCTGAACCTCGAGTTTGCGGATCAGGTCAACCTCACTTTGACCGAGGCCGACATCGACGCGCTGTCTGGCAACTCGGACACGCTGAAAATCCGCGGCAATTCGGATGATACCGTGACGCTGACCGGGGCCACGAGCAGCGGCACCCAACAGGTAGATGGCGAGACCTTCGATGTCTATACCATCGGCAACGATGGGACCACGCTCTTGGTCGAAGAAGACGTTCAGGTGGTCATCTAAGAAACAAGGCAGCGCTGGAGCGAGAACGCGTCCGACGCTGCCCAACAAAACGGATCCGTTCGGCGCGATAGCGCGACGAAATGGGCGTGGGGCACAAGGACGTTTGTTATGATCCGGTTTCGGGTGGTTTCTGTTGTGGCGCTTTTTTGCGGGCTGACGGCTTGCAATATTGGTATGCCCGAAGGTCAAAGCCCCTCCCAGACTGCCGGACACAAGCCCCAGAGTTTTGCCCAAGCCCAAGACGGGCCGCAGTCTGAGGTTATTGCGACCCTGATGCGCCGTCACAGCCTGCTTGCCCCAGATACCCCGTACAGTGCAGTTGCGAACGCAGCGCTGAGTGGTCAGGCCCGTGCCAGCCAAGCAGAATTGACATCGGCAAAACTGCGTGCGCAGGCGAAATCCAAAAACTGGCTGCCGACGCTGACCCCCTCTGTCCGACTGACGGATCTGGGCGAGATGGTTGCGGGTATGCTGATTGATCAACTGCTGTTCGACAACGGCCGTCGCAAGGCTGAACGGGCCTTCGCCGCCGCCGATGTCGAAGTGGCAGCTGTGACCCTGTCTGAGGATATGAACGACCGGGTGGAAACAGCTCTTGGTCTTTATGTGACGGGCTTACGCGGCGATGAGAAAGCCTCTTATGCCTCCCGCGCGATCAAGACCATGACCGACTTTGAGCGTGTGGTGGTGGGCCGGGTGAACGGCGGGGTGTCGGATCGCTCGGACATCAATGTGGTGCAAAGCAAAATCTCCGGCATGGAAAGTACCATGGCCACCGCTCATGACGCAGCTGACACCTCACGCGCAGAGCTGCGTGCGATGACGGGCCGGGATTTTGACGCAGCACCCGGCCGTCTGGAACTGGCCCTGCCGCCGGATGGCAGCCAATATCTGTCGGTGCTGCGGGCCGAAGCCGAAGCAGAACGCGCCACTCAACAAGCCATTATGGAGCGAGCGGGTTACCTCCCGCAGGTGTCTGTTGGCGGAGAAGTGAACACCGAAGGCGCGGGCGTTGGCGCGTTGGTCAATCTGTCAGAACCACTGGGTCTGGGCACCCCGGCCGCCCTTCAGGCGATTGCGGCCAGCAAGGAAGCCGCCCGGCTGCAGGTGGGCGAAGCCGAAGAGACTGCCCGCCGCGATTATGCGCGCCAGATCCAACGACTGAAGTCTTTCCGCCGTCAGGAACAGGAGGCGTTGCAGCTGTCACGCGCCAGCCGAGAAACCTATCGGCTGTTCCGCGCCCAGTTTGAGGCGGGCCAACGCCCTGTCATGGATGTGATCCCGATCTACGAAGAGCTGGTAAAGCGCGAACAGGCATATATCGACGCAAAATACGAAGTTGTCCTAATCCAACTTTCTCTGGCTGCCTCTCTGGGGCTTTTGGCCGACGGAGATAAGATTTGACCGACCCTCGCAAGCCATCCAAAGCCCGTTCTGGCGCGGGCTCGAGCGGGGGGCGTGCGGGCAAGCATAGCCCAAACCCTTTGTCGCCCGAAGGGCGCAGCAGCCCTAATCTTGCGGCCTTGGAACACGATGCAAGGGCACAGGATGCGTCCCCCATTCTCGCGCTTGAGAAATCGGAAAAAGCACCTAAAGATTACAGCATCGGGGCGAACGCTTCGGCCCCAAAAACAGCCGAGCAGGTCACGGGCGCAAAACTGGTTAGGCACACCGCACCAGTGCCGGACGCGTCAGCTTCAGACCGCAGCACCGGCCCCAAAATAACGCTGAACACGCCCCAGAAAGTCACCGTGAAATCAAAACACCCGGCAAATCCGACAGCGATGATGCCCGACGCCAAAGCCCCCCGTCTGGCTCCGGTCCGTGATGTGCCTGTCGCGCCTGAGGCCACGGACAGCACCGCCCCTGCCAAAATGACGCCGGAACAGATACGCCTCCGCGCCCGTGCAGAGATGCTGACCACGCTGGCAGCCCTTACAGGCGTCAATCTTGTGGCCCAAGATGTTGCTGAGCGTCTGCAATCTGCAGGTGCTGCCGCCCTGCGCCCAGAAACCATGGTAGATGCGCTGGCGGCCTCTGGTCTGAAAGCACAGCTTGCCCAGAACGCAAAGCCCACCGCACGCAGTTGGCCTGCAATTGCAATGATGCAGGGCGGTCAACCTGTGCTGGTGTTGGAACAAACCAAAGCCGGGCTTGTGCTGTTTGACACCACCTGCCCTGACAACCGCGCCGAAGTACCAGTTGATGAGTTCATGCCTTATTTCGAGGGCTACGTTCTGTCGGCGCGCCTCTCATTGGCGCAACTGGCCCAACGACACACGCCTCAGTTGGATGGATCCCATTGGTTCTGGGGCGAATTTTCGCGCTTCCGCCGCCAAATCGCTGAGATCATGCTGGGATCACTTGTCGCGAACGTTCTGGCTGTCTCGGTCGCGCTCTTTTCTCTTCAGGTGTACGACCGCGTTGTGCCGCACCAGTCAACAGCGACCCTGTGGGTTCTCGCGCTTGGGGCGTTGCTGGCGATTGGCCTTGAGGGACTGCTGAAAATCGCGCGCGCGCAGATCACTGATGCGGCTGGACGTCAGATCGACATGATGGTGCAGCGCAAATTGATGCAGCGCCTTATTGGACTGCGCGCGGATAAAAAACCCCTGCCCCCGTCAGGGCTGTTTTCGGCCATGCGGGATTTTTCGTCTGTGCGGGAGTTCTTTACCTCTTCGACCCTGTCGACGCTCGCCGATGTGCCCTTTATTGCGGTTTTCCTCCTGCTGGTGGCTTCGATTGGGGGGCCGGTGGTCTGGGTGATCATGCTGGGCGGCCTGTTGATGCTTCTGCCGGGGTATTTCCTCCAGAAACGCATGATTGCTCTGACACGCCAGACACAAGGCGCCTCAACCAAGAGCGCGCGTCTGCTGCAAGAGGTGGTGAGCGAGCTGGAAACCATCAAAACGCAGCGCGGCGAAGACCGAATTTTGCGCCTGTGGGACGAGCTGAACCTGCTGTCCTCGCAAGCCTCGAACGGGCAGCGCAAACTGGCGAGCGCCCTAACGTACTGGTCGCAAGGCGTGCAGCAGGCGACCTATATTTGCGCGGTGATCCTTGGAACTTACATGGTATTTGCCGGAGAGTTTACTGTTGGCACCATTATCGCCACCGGCATTCTAACCTCGCGCACGTTGGCGCCGCTGACACAATTCGCGGGTACGCTCGCCCGGTGGAGCAACGTGCGCGCCGCGCTTGAGGCACTTGACCAACTGGCTTCGGCCCCGCAAGAACGCGAAATAGGTCGTGCATATCTGCGTCGCGAGAAAATCGAAGGCAGATTTGAACTGCGGGACGTTGTGTTTCGTTACGAGAATGAAGGCGCGCCGATTGTGGATGTGGCTGCTGTGGCAGTGATACCGGGGCAGCGCATTGCGGTGCTGGGTATGAACGGGTCTGGCAAATCCACCCTTCTAAAGCTGCTTGCAGGCCTTTACGTAACGGAAAAAGGCCGGGTGATGCTGGATGGCACAGACATCAGCCAGATTGAACCGCGCGACCTGCGCCGCCATATTGGCTATCTGGGTCAAGACGTCCGCCTGTTCGCGGGCACCTTGCGTGACAACCTGAACCTCACGATGCTCGAGCGCGATGACGCGCGCCTTCTGGAGGCGCTGGATTTTGCGGGCCTCGGTGCCTTTGTCCGAGCCCACCCGCGCGGTTTGGATTTGCCGATCGGCGACAACGGTGCGGGCTTGTCCATCGGCCAGCGTCAGTCCATTGGTTGGGCACGTCTTTGGCTGCACGACCCCTCTGTCGTGCTTCTGGATGAACCCACTGCGGCGCTCGACCAAACACTGGAGCGCACGTTGGTCAGCCGCTTGGAAGGTTGGCTGGGCAATCGCACTGCGGTTATTGCCACTCACCGCATGCCCATTCTGTCGCTGACCAATCGCACCCTGATCCTGCAGGCTGGCCGAATGGTTGTTGACGGCCCGCGCGACAAGGTGCTGGCCCATTTGGATGCGGGGAACAAACCATGACGGACAGCTTCTCCCACACCGGGGAGATCGATTTCACCGAGACCACTAAAGCGTCCAGCCGGATGATCTATCTGATCGCTTTCGTGCTAGTTGTTTTTCTTGGCTGGGCAGGATGGGCCTCGGTGGATGAGATCGTGCGCGGCGATGGGCAGGTTGTGTCCTCGTCCCGCGCGCAAATCGTCCAAAACCTCGAGGGCGGCATTCTCGCAGAGCTTTATGTGCGTCAGGGTGATGTGGTCCAAAAGGGTCAGGTGCTGGCCAAGCTGCAAGATACCAAATTCCGCGCTGCCTCGGACGATCTGCAAGACCAGATCGATGCGCTGGAGATCAAACAATACCGCGTTGAGGCCGAAATCAATGGCGACTACGACTTCACCGTGCCAGACGATCTTGCGGGCCGTTCGCCCAGCATCCTTGCCTCTGAACAGGCGCTTTTAAAGGCGCGTCAGACAGATTACCAATCCCGCCGTGCTTCCGCGCTGGACATCCTGCGGCAATTGAAAAACGAACATTCCAACCTGCGGTCCCTTCACGAGCAGAAAATCGTTGCCCTTCTGGAGGTCAATAATGCCAAAAAACGGGTCAGCGACGCGCAGGCGAAATACGACGAAATCGGCACTCAGGCCGAGCTGGGCTTGGCCGAGGATTACTCGGAGACCCTGCGCCAGTTGACTTCTCTGCGGCAGGAACAACGTGGTGCGCGCGACCAGCTTGAGCGCACGGTGATAACCTCGCCTCTGGCCGGGATCGTAAACAGCCTCGCCGTGACCACAATTGGCGGCGTGATCCGCCCCGGGGATGAAATCCTGGAGATCATTCCACTGGGGGAAGAGCTGTATGTTGAAGCCCGCGTGCGCCCCGAAGACATAGCCAACGTGCAGCCCGGTCAGAACGTAACCATCAAGCTATCGGCCTATGATTACACCATCTATGGAACGTTGCGCGGCAAAGTCGATTTTGTATCAGCCGACACCTTTGACGACGAACGCGATGCCAACGCGCCGCCCTTTTACAAGGTGACGGTTCGGGTGGATCGTGCGGGGTTCTCAGAACGCCAGCGCCAGATTGAAATCCGCCCCGGCATGCGTGCCACAGCCGAGCTGCACACGGGATCTAAAACAATTCTTCACTACCTTTTGAAGCCCTTGTATAAATCACGCGAAGCCCTGCGCGAGCGCTGATCCCTGCCATTTTTCACGGAAAAAGCACCGCCCAAAAGAAGCGGAGCTTTTGCTTTTTTGGACGCGTTCACAGAGTGGCAGCACAGTATTCTGGTGGCCGCGTGCCTTGGCCTAGCTCGCGCTGCGCATCATGTGTTGTAGCTTGCTGTCCAAAGCGGTGCCAATCGAGACCCGCCGATGACCCATCGCCGCCTTTGATGAAATCACCGAAATAATCTTGGGCGGGCGTCCCGGCCGCACGTGCAGTACTGGTGCACCCGACGCCCCGAAGTCCACCTTGCAGGTCATCACCAAGGTGCGTGTCTGACGCGAGAGTACCTCGCAACCCACCTCGCGATTGGGGCGCGTAGCATTTGTGTAGCTGTAGGACAGCACATCCACTGCGTCCCCACGCACCGCACCGCCCGACATCGAAAACGGTTTGATATGACTGCTGCTGATCGGGCGAAGCAACCGCAGAACAGCGATGTCGTTCCCCAATTGGGCCTGTCCTCTCTGGCGGTGCACATAATCCGGATGTATCACCGCTTTTGTCGCTATGCGGGCCGCTTTGGCGTGGCGTCCGTCCAAGCCGGCCTCAAAGCGAATATTCCGTGCCTCGATGCGTTGACCGGTCCGAGCATCAAACATGCAATGCGCCGCAGTTAGAACGAGGTTCGGCGCGATCAAAGCCCCCGTGCACATGTATCTGCCAGATATGTTCAAGCGTCCAACAGCTTCCCACCCAGGCAGCGATTGTGCGTGGCGGTCTCCCGCCAGCACGCTGTCAGTCATGCCGAGGGAAAGGCAAGCCACGGCAACAGCAAGCAACTTTTTCATGATCCACTCCATTGTCCCACGGAACTAAATTCTTTCAGGGACAGGGCTTGAATATGACCTCGGACGCACGGGATTAGACGAGATCGTGGATTGATTGTGACCTGGTTAATATTACCTTATTTCCAAAGACAGCCAGAAAAAAAGACGCCATATTTTTCTTTTTTTGCAGGGTCGAACTTGAGAAATCGACACAGTTAATAATTTAAGTCATTTAAAATGTGAGGTATTCTCGACAATACCGAGGCGGATCTTCAAGTCAAAAAGCCCCGAAAAATAGTGAATCTAAAAAAAACCGAAACGAAAAAGGCAGTTCCGCCATATTTGGGGGCGGTAAATGGGCATTATTGGTGGCTTGGATAGTCTCTGTTCCACAAATCGTGTTAAGGTCGAGTTTCCCCTTTGCCCAGACGGATTTGTCCGATGGGCTCAGTGACGTGTAGATGTGTTATTTCAGGAGCATGGCAGACATTGTTGACAGTCAAACAAAATCCCGAATGGTGTCTAACAATCAGAACAAGAACATCAAGCCCGAGGTAAGGCTGCGGAACACGCTTTCTCGTGAAGGGTTTCGTTTTCGGGGAAATGTGCGGCGACTGCCAGGAACGCCCGATATCGCGTTGCCAAAAAGGAAGACTGCGATCTTTGTGCATTGGTGCTTCTGGAATCCGCACCCCGGTGCTCAAAAGCCACGAGGCATCAACGAATGTTGAGTTCTGGAATGAAAAGTTTGAAACCAATGGCCAAAGAGATACGAAATGGCTCAGGCAATTAAAGGACCTCGACTGGCGCACAGTGATCGTTTGGGAATGTGCATTTAAGCCGCGCCTCCATGACAAACTGATCAAAGAACTCGGCGAGTTCATTCGTGGTGAAGGCGGATACCACATTGAATTTTCAGGTAAAAGGTAGTTGCACGACGCCCAAGAAGGAGCTCTTAAGGCGCATCGATGTCCTGTATATTAGGTGCGAACGTATGTTTGCAGTCGCAAAATTCCTCTGAGGCGAAACGAAGGAATACCCGCAAAATAGCCATGTTTATTTCAGCGCCCTTAGAGCAGACCGGTGGCAGGCTCTAGGTCATTTAAAATTTGGTAGGCCCGGCAGGATTTGAACCCGCAACCAAAGCGTTATGAGCGCTCTGCTCTAACCGTTGAGCTACAGGCCCACTTCCAGTTCGTTGGTATGTAATCAGCGGGCGGAGGTCAAGATGGGATTTCAACAGTATAGTGATCCTCAGGGTACCTCGAAAATTTGCCCTGACCTTACCGCTGGGATAGAAAGCGGCAATCTTGCGGCGGCAGGGGTTTGACCTTGGCGCAAATGGGTTTCTTTGCTCTTTCAGAGCGCTATGCGGGTCTGGACGCGAAGCGTGATCCGCTGGCTGAGATCGACGTCATCGTGCCGTTGGAGGAGTTTCACCCTACGCTGGAGCGGGTTTGGAGCAAGCCCGAGGCGGAACGCAAGTCTCGGGCCGGGCGCAAGCCGATGGACCCTGTAGTGATGTTCAAGACTCTGTTGTTGGGCGCGCTTTACAACCTCTCCGACGATTAGATGGAGTCCCAAGTCCGCGACCGACTTTCCTTCATGTGCTTCCTCGGCCTTGGCCTGGAGGATCGCGTGCGAGACGCCAAAACCGTCTTGCTCTCTCGCAAGGGGCTGTTGCAGGCCGGGTGGTCTCTGCGCTGTTCAAGCCGTTCGACGGTCATCTGGCGCGTCGGGGCTATATCGCGCGGGGTGAGCAGATTTTGAATGCCTCCATCGTGCCGGTGCCGCGCACCCGCAACACACGAGATGAAAACAAGGCGATCAAGAACGGCTAGGTTCCCGAAGGCTGGGCCGTTATGCCTGCCAAGCGATCACAGAAGGACACGGATGCCTGCTTTTCGTAACCGCTGCGCTGACCGCACACTTTTGCGCTTACGCTTGATCTGCGATTCAGAGACTTCTTTGATTTGGGGAGTTTCTCGATGGGAGCTACAAGCGA
>SPLB01000131.1 GCA_004566265.1 Paracoccaceae bacterium
ACCGCTTGCGACCCGCGTCTCAATGCGGACCAGTCGCTTGAGCTTGCATTCCTTGTTTCCGAAGAGCTGTCCAAACAGCGCGCTGACGCGGCGAAGATCAAAACGCCCTAAACCGCGCAGTCGCGCATGTCGCATCAAAATCGTCCCGCCCGTTGGGCGGGGCTTTCTTTTTTGGGGCAGATATGCCAATGCGCTGCCCCGCAGGCACCATCATATAGCGCCGCGCGCCCCCTGCAGAACAGCGCTGCGTGGTTGCCGCAAAAATCGTGATCTTCGGAAGAACGGAACCGCACAAACTGGGGGGCACCGGTTAGCAGACCTCAGGGCGGCGAATGAACAGTTTGCAACCGCTCACTGTCTCGTGACTCGCGGTGGCGGCTCAAAATGACACTTCCCGAAGGATATACCGGCGCCTAATGATGTCAGTTCCCTGAATTGAGAGGATCGAGCCGTCGCAGAAGTGACCTCGCTGCGCTGCACCTGCGACGCGTGGACGAAAAATTTAAAAAAGAAAAGCGCCCGGTGCTTCTGCAACCGAGCGCTCATTTTTTCAACACGATGTCCAGCATGTCGAATTTTGTGATAAATTCACGGCGCATTCACCGATCATTTTAAGTATCAGTCCCGAGAAACCACCAGCCGAAGGTGGGATGTGTCTCTCTTCAGTTTGTGACCACGAGGCTTGCGGGTCACGAGATCCGCGCCCGTTTCAACACCTGCATCGCGCAGCGGCTTCATTTCTGGGCGCTCAGACGCAAATTGGGACGGGCGTGGTTTGCGGTTTTCATCTTGGGCACGTTCAATAAGGCTGCGTGCTTCATCCAGTAGGCTGGACGATTGGGTTTCTGTTTTCGGGGTGAAACCACGTCGATTTTCTGTAAAACCCGTAACGGGCGCAGTGACGTTTGGCTTCCGCACCACCGACGCCGTTTTTGGTGCAACTTTCTTATCAACAGCCACAGGGCGGATATCACATTCGTTGACGCTGAAGCGCTGAGACACCTTGGCGGCGCTCCCTTCAGCGACCAGAACGCCAAGCGCGCGACTCACATCTCCCAGGTCGGACCGCAGCGGCAACAAGATCAGGCGCGCTGTGCGGCTTCCACGCAGGCGGGTGGCTTCTGTTTGCAGCTCCATTTCAACAATCGACGGGTTGTCAAACACGCTTTCGAGTGCTGCGCAGACCGTTTTACGAGCCTCAATCGTGAAAAAGGCGGTTAGCGGCATGCCACGCACCTCCATGCCGGCCAGTTCGTTAACACGCTGGCCCGCCAGACGGAAGCGGGCAATCCCCGGAGCCACGCGCTCCAGAATGAAAGTCTGGCTCAAGATGTTCTCAAGACCACGTGGATCGATCTGTGCGCGGCTGGGGATTTCACCACCGCGACGCAGACCGGCCCAATATGCTTCGGCCTGACGCAGGGGGGACAATGTGGCACGGCTGCGGAACCGATCCATAGCGACTACTTTCTCTTTGCCTGCGTTTTTGCCCGAGCTGTTCTGACCGCCAAAAATCATCGCATCATCCTCTGCTGCATCCGCTTCTGGCGTCCATCGGAGTCAAGGTTTTGCTCACGGAGGTTAACGCCAAAATAGTTACCTTGGAGTTAACATGACACAATGCGAATAAAGTTTGGACCATTAGTTTAATCAATGGTTAACACTTTAGTATAGCCCTTTGACCCGAATGCAAAGACTCCAAGTCGGACGCATAGGGCAACACCAAAGAAAGGAGCGCGCATGTCTCTCAAGTCCATGACTGGCTTTGCCGCCGCACAGGGAACTTACGAAAACTACGCTTGGAGCTGGGATATACGCTCAGTGAATGCCAAAGGTTTGGATCTGCGTCTTCGCGTGCCGGATTGGATAGAAGGCTTTGAAAACGCTTTGAAAAGGAAGATGTCGGCGGCTTTGGGGCGGGGCAATGTCACGTTGGCACTGCGCCTGTCGCGCGCAGAAGAAGAGGGCGTTCATCTTCAGGTCAATGACAGGGCCTTAGCCGCTGCTCTGACAGCCATTTCAGCCGTTCAGAGCGCCGCAGAGGAGGCGGGCATCGCCCTTGAGGCGCCCAGCGCCGCGGAGGTTCTGCACATGCGTGGCGTGCTGAAAACAGAGCAAATCGAGCAGGACACAGGCCCCCTAGTGACCGCGCTCCTATACCAATTCGACTCACTTTTTGCCGAATTTATTAACTCCCGCAGCGAGGAAGGCGCAACACTGCAGACGGTGCTCCTGGGACAACTGGATCGGGTGGCCCAGCTGCGTCTTGACGCGCTTCTTTATGCAGAGACCCGCAGGGACCTGATTGCGGACAACCTCAAAGCCGCACTTGCGCGGGTCATGGACAATTCGGAAAGGGCCGATCCTAACCGCGTTGCACAAGAACTGGCGCTTTTGGCCGTAAAGGCCGATGTTACCGAAGAGCTGGATCGTTTGGCGGCCCATATTGAAGCCGCTCGCAAGCTGATCATAAACGGGGGCCATGTGGGGCGCAAACTGGATTTTTTGATGCAGGAGTTCAACCGCGAAGCAAACACTCTTTGCTCCAAAGCGCAGAATGCTGACTTGACCGCAGTGGGTTTGGAACTCAAAACCGTGATCGACCAGATGCGCGAGCAGGTCCAGAACATCGAATAAGTAAGAGGAGCCCCCGATGGCCAATCCTACCGTGAAACGCCGTGGCTTATTGATTATCCTGTCTTCGCCGTCTGGTGCAGGCAAATCGACCTTGGCCAAGCGTCTGCGGGCCTGGGACGCCGACATCAGCTTCTCGGTCTCGGCCACCACACGCGACCCGCGTCCGGGTGAAGTTGATGGTCAGGACTACCACTTCACCTCGGTTGAAGGGTTCAAACAAGACGTGACCAACGGCAACATGTTGGAACACGCACATGTGTTCGGTAATTTCTACGGCTCGCCGAAGACGCCGGTTCAAGCGGCCATCGAAAACGGAAAGGATGTTTTGTTTGATATCGACTGGCAGGGCGCGCAGCAGATCACCAACTCTGATCTGGGGAAACACACGTTGTCCATCTTCTTGCTGCCGCCGTCGATCACCGAACTGCGCCGCCGACTGGAAAGCCGCGGTCAGGACGACGCGGACACCATTACCCGCCGGATGGAAAAAAGCTGGGACGAAATCTCTCATTGGGGCTCTTATGATCACGTTTTGATCAATGAGGATCTGGATCAGACCGAAGCTGACCTGAAGACCATTATTGCCGCGACCCGCCTGCGCCGTATCCAACAGCCGCATTTGATCGAACATGCACGTATGCTGCAGAACGAATTTGAGGAACTGGAATGACTGTATATGCCCTTGGTGATCTAAGCCCTGACATTCACGACGACACTTGGATTGCGCCCTGCGCCAAACTTGTGGGGCAGGTGGTGATCGAAGAAGCGGCCTCTGTCTGGTTCGGCGTCACCATCCGCGCTGATCACGAGGTGATCCGGGTTGGCAAAGGGTCCAACGTTCAGGAAGATGTGGTGATGCACATCGACAAAGGCTACCCGCTGACCATTGGTGAGAACTGCACAATTGGCCACAAGGCAATGCTGCATGGCTGTACAATCGGCGACAATAGCCTGATCGGCATGGGTGCAACCGTTCTAAACGGGGCGAAGATTGGAAAAAATTGCCTTATTGGTGCGGGTGCGCTGATTACTGAAGGCAAAGAGATTCCGGACAATTCTTTGGTTATGGGCGCACCCGGAAAAATCATCCGCGAGGTGGATGAAGCTGGTGCACAACGCCTAACCACAAGCGCCTTTCAGTATCAAGACAACATGCGTCGGTTCAAAGCCGAGCTGAAGGAGATTTAATTGAAGAATTCCCGCTCCTCGATTATGCGCCCATTTGGGCTTCCTGACAGCGTCAGCACACCCGTCGCCACACCGCTGAGCCCCTCTGTGGTATACGGGTCCGCCAACCCGGACGAACTTGACGCGCAGTACGAAGGCAAGCTGCAGGGCTACACCTACTCTCGAGAAGGCCATCCCAACGCTGATGTCGTCGCAAAGCATCTAGATGCTATGGAAGATGCAGACGGCGGCGTTGTCGTGGGCTCTGGTATGGCGGCCGTATCCTGCGTGTTGATGGGGCTTTTGCAGTCTGGCGACCATGTGATTGGGGCGGACCAGCTTTACGGGCGCTCCCTGCGCTTAATGAAGGAAGACCTGCCGCGTCTGGGGATCTCCACGACGCTGGCGAACCCTAGTAACATTGACGCCGTGCGCGCAGCCATCCGCCCCGAAACCAAACTTGTTCTGGTAGAAGTCGTCTCTAATCCGACTTTGGCCGTGGCCGACATCAAAGGCCTTGCAAGGCTGTGCAGCGACAGAGGAATTCTGCTGGCTGTGGACAACACCTTTACCACTCCACGCGCGTTCAAACCTTTTGATTATGGGGCAGATATTGTCATTCATTCCGTGACCAAGTTGCTGGCGGGCCATTCCGATGTGATGCTGGGCTATGCGGTCGCCAAAGATCCGGCTTTGAACGAACGGATGCGGGTTTTTTCTGTGACCACTGGCATGACGCCGTCGCCATTTGACTGTTGGCTGGCAGAACGCGGAATGCTGTCTTTCGAACTGCGTTTTGACCGCGCCGAAGAAACGGCGAAAAAATTGGCGGACCATCTGGCCGGATGTCCGGGCGTGAAGCGCGTCATCTATCCGACCCGTGAGGATCACCCGGATCAGATGCGCGCGCTAGAGCTGCTGGAGGGGAGGGGCTGCAATATGGTCAGCTTTGAACTGAACGGGGGACGGGATGCGGCAAATGCTTTTGCCCGAGCTGCAGAAGGGCTGAGTTTTGCGCCCACTCTCGGCGATGTGGGAACCACACTATCGCACCCTGCGTCTTCCTCGCACCGCGCGCTCAGCGCTGAAAATCGCGCGTTGCTTGGTCTGAGCGAAGGGTTCTTTCGAGTGTCGGTTGGACTTGAAGACCCGGATGTTTTATGCGGAATTTTCGCCGAGGCCGTTTCGGCCGCCACATAAGAGTTACAATCACTCACTAACTGGCGGCCACAGGACTGAACGAGGCACCCACCATGTCGCAAGAATTGATCGAGGCCTTTCTGGAGGCTGTTCCGCTTCCTGCGGTCTTGGTTGACCAAACCGAACGCTTCATTGCCGCAAATGTTGCGGGCTCCACTTTGTTGGGGCCGAACATGGTTGGACGCCACTTTGCGACCGTCCTGCGTCAGCCGTTGGTGACCTCGGCGATTGAAAGCTGCCTCCTTGACCGCGCTCCCCGCAAGACCCGGCATCTGTCTAACGATGGTGCGCAGGACACAACCTTCGAGGTCAGCCTGCGCTATGTCCCCGGTATTGGTGCTGTGAACGGCGGTGCGATTCTGATTTGTTTTGATG
>SPLB01000132.1 GCA_004566265.1 Paracoccaceae bacterium
ATTTTCTGTTCGCCCGTCTGGGCGTCGTCGAATTTGGAGCCGTCCATCACTACTTCCCACCTTTCGCAATAATTCGACAAGCAGAAAACCCTACTAAACGAACCAGTTTCACCCAAAGCAAGCCGAGACCACCAATAGCCGAAAGCACCAGCAGAACCTGAAGAACTCCCCCTATTAGAAACAAATCAGGGTCCATCATTTCGCGCCCTCTTTCTCGTCACCCGGGAGGATATATTCTGCACCTTCCCAAGGGCTCATGAAATCGAACTGGCGGTACTCCTGAACCAGTTTCACCGGCTCATAAACGACGCGTTTTTCGGCTTCGTCATAGCGCACTTCGGTGTAACCGCTGGTCGGGAAATCCTTGCGCAGCGGATGGCCGCGAAAGCCATAGTCCGTCAGCAGGCGGCGCAGGTCCGGGTGGCCGGTGAACAGGATCCCAAACATATCAAAGACTTCACGCTCGAACCAGTTGGCCGAAGGGTGCACCTCCGCAATCGACGGCACCATCTCGTCTTCACGCACGGCAACCCGCAAGCGAATACGATGGTTTTGGTGCATCGACAGGAAATGATAAACGACATCAAAGCGCTTCAGACGTTCGGGGTAATCCACGGCTGTGATATCCACCAATGTAGAAAAGCGACAGTTGCTGTCGTTGGTCAGATATTCGACCAAACCCGCGATATTGGCGGGCGCTACATTCAGGTTAAGATCGCCATGGGTCACGTCCCACGCAAGCACGCACTCTGGGCGCTTGGCCTCGATTAGCGAACCGAGTTCTTTGAGGGCTTCGTTCATATCTTTCTCCCCTAAAGGCTCAGCGCACCAAGGTCCCGGTACGACGGATCTTGCGTTGCAACTGCATCAGTCCATACAGCAGCGCCTCGGCCGTCGGCGGGCAGCCTGGCACATAAACGTCGACAGGGACAACGCGGTCGCAACCGCGCACAACCGAATAGGAATAGTGATAGTAACCACCGCCATTGGCGCAGGAGCCCATGGAGATCACGTACCGCGGTTCAGGCATCTGATCGTAGACCTTGCGCAGCGCGGGTGCCATTTTGTTGGTTAGCGTACCAGCAACGATCATTACATCGGACTGCCGCGGTGACGCACGTGGTGCGATACCAAAGCGTTCGGCGTCGTAACGCGGCATGGACGTGTGCATCATTTCAACGGCACAGCAGGCAAGACCAAACGTCATCCAGTGCAGAGAACCCGTGCGGGCCCAGTTGATGATGTCCTCAGCCGACGTCAGGAGGAAACCCTTGTCCTGAAGCTCTGTGTTGATCGCATTGGTAACAACTTCTTTGTCTACGCCTGCGGTATTCGCTCCGGTTATCACTCCCATTCCAAAGCCCCCTTCTTCCATTCATAGGCAAAGCCAATGGTAAGTACGCCCAAGAAGGCCATCATGGACCAAAAGCCAATGTCGCTCATGTCCTTAAATCCGACAGCCCAAGGAAACAGAAATGCGATTTCCAAGTCGAAGATAATGAAAAGAATCGAAACAAGGTAAAACCGCACGTCAAATTTCATCCGCGCATCATCGAAGGCGTTGAACCCACATTCGTAGGCGCTGACTTTTTCCGCGTCTGGATTGCGCACCGCGATAACGACCGCTGCAAGAACGAGTACGAGACCGAGGCCAATGGCGACGGCCAAAAACACGAGGATCGGGAGGTATTCCCGCAACATCTCTTCCAAGAGTGGCTCCTTTCCGAGCACCCGGCAAATTTTGCACGAGCACCGTCAATTGGCGTGTTGACTGGGTCCGGTCTTAAACCGCTGCCGGCGACCCGTCAACCAAGGCAAAGTTAATGCAAGTGTCTTTCATGGCAAGGGCCTGCACCAAAGCCACAAGGGTTAAATGACCCATCATTTCGATCAGGTTTCTTGCATGTCGTATACTTACCTCAGCGAGGCGTAATTTTGCTTAGGAAAGAGACGAATTTGCCGATTTCAGGCACCTAATTGGAAACCCAATGCGCGGGGCGTTTTTCAAAAAATGCGCAAATGCCTTCTTTGGCCTCCGCAGTTTCCCATTGTGCAACCAACGCCGAAATCGACCTTTCCAAAACAGAACCGTCGATTCTTGCACCCAACTCAAGCGCGAGTGCCTTTGCGGCAGCCACGGCGCCGGGTGCGCAGGCAAGATACGGGGTTACCTCAGCCTCAACAGCAGCAGCCAGTGAGTCAGCTGGCACGGCGCGCGCGAGAAGGCCGAGATCGACCGCTTCAACTGCACCGAACAGTCGCGCAGACATAAATACGCGGCGGGCGCGGGCTTCCCCCATGCGGGCAATGACATAGGGGCCAATTGTGGCCGGAATCAGCCCAAGTTTGGTTTCTGTCAGCCCCATCTTTAGGTGATCGACGCCTATGGCCACGTCACAGACCGACGCCATGCCGACCCCACCGCCAAAAGCATTGCCCTGCAATGCGCCAATCAGCGGTTTCGGCAGGGAATTCAATAGTCCGAGCATCTCCGCCAGAACCCGCGCCTCGCGCGCGCGGGTCGCGGGATCCGCCGCCATTTGCGCCTGCATCCAGCCAAGGTCGCCGCCTGCACAAAAGCTTTTGCCGTTTGCAGCCAATACAACAACGCGAACGCTGTTGTCTTCGGACAAATGCCGCGCGGCTGCCTGAAGTTCCAAAAGCATCTCGCCAGACAAGGCATTGTGCTTTTCCGGGCGGTTCAGGGTCAGCGTGGCCACGCCGCGCGCGTCCACCGACAGAAGGAGCGTTTTAAACATGAGCTGTACCTTTCAGATTTTTTTGAGAAATTCGAGAATGGCCTGCACAGCAACCTCGGGCGACAAACCGCAAGTATCCAGACGCAGATCCGCCGTTTCAAACGGCTCATATTCGCGGCGGAAGATCGCATCCCATTCCGGCAGTGCCACGCCTTCCAAGTCCGCATCGCGGGTCTCTGCGCGGACGCGGTGCAACTGGGTATCGGAACAGGTCAGCTCCACATCCAGATGCGCTGCACCAACCGCGCGGCTGGCAGCCCGCCATCCTGCCCGCGTCAGGGCGATCGGGTTGACACAATCAGCAATCACAGCGTAGCCTTGGGTCAATGCGGATTTTGCCATCACCTGTGCAGCCGCATATCCGCTATCAGCCAAATCCTCATATTTCATATGGGACAGCCGCATGGCAGCCTCGATCTCATCCAGTCTGAGCCAAATCGCTCCGGTTTGCGCCGACAGCACCCGCGCCACGGTCGACTTTCCGACGGCAGGCAGACCAGAAAAACAGATCAGAACCGCC
>SPLB01000133.1 GCA_004566265.1 Paracoccaceae bacterium
ACTCAAAATTCTAGACCAAATGGTCTATTTTAACATGAACGGCGACCCGCAGGTCGCCGCAAAAACCGCAGGATGCGGGCTTAGCCCCGGTGCGCGCCCTCGGCGAGGGAGGCAACAAATTTCAGCACTTCGGCGGGCGACTTGCCCGCAGCGATCTGGCTGACGATGGCAGAGCCCACAACCGCGCCATCCGCGACCTTCGCGATGGTTTCAGCTTTTTCCGGCGTGTTGATGCCAAAACCCACGATAACCGGCAGGTCAGTCGAAGCTTTGATCCGCGCGACCTCAGGACCCACATTGGCGGCCTCAGCTTCTGCCGCACCTGTGATGCCGGTGATCGACACGTAATAGACAAATCCAGAGGTGTTCTTCAGCACTTTGGGCAGGCGGTTGTCATCGGTGGTGGGGGTCGCCAGACGGATGAAATTCAGGCCCGCGTCCTGCGCAGGAATGCACAGCTCTGCATCTTCTTCGGGCGGCAGGTCCACGACAATCAGGCCGTCAATGCCCGCGCCCTTGGCGTCCGCAAGAAAGCGATCCACACCATGCGAATAGATCGGGTTGTAATACCCCATCAGCACAATCGGGGTCGTGTCGTCTGTTTTGCGAAAATCAGCCGCCAACTCCAGCGTCTTGTTCAATGTCATGCCCACGTCCAGCGCACGCTGACCTGCCAGTTGAATGGTCGGACCATCGGCCATTGGATCGGTGAACGGCAGCCCCAGTTCAATGATATCGACGCCTGCGCCCGGCAGGCCCTTGACGATTTCCAACGAGGTTTCGTAGTCCGGATCGCCAGCCATCATATAGGTCACGAAGGCTTTTTTTCCGGCGGCCGAAAGCTCGGCGAATTTGTCGTCAATACGGGTCATCTGCTGGCCTTTCCATTTGCTCGGTCAGATGTGCCGAAAACAGCCCCGGAAATCAATACGCAGCGTGGCGTTGCGTGCTGTTTCGTCCAAGCATGCTTGCGTCAGACGGCATTGCTGCCTAGAAGCAGCACCCAAGTGGCACCAGCCAATCGTCATCAGGAGGCCGAAATGGGCTTTAAAATGGGAATCGTGGGCCTGCCGAATGTTGGCAAGTCGACCACCTTTAATGCGCTGACCAAAACCGCTGCGGCGCAAGCAGCAAACTTTCCGTTCTGCACCATCGAACCGAACGTTGGGGATGTGGGCGTTCCGGACGCGCGTCTGGACAAGCTGGCGGCCATTGCGACCTCCAAGCAGATCATCCCCACCCGCATGACCTTTGTGGACATTGCCGGTCTCGTCAAAGGGGCCTCCAAGGGCGAAGGTCTGGGCAACCAGTTCCTTGCCAATATCCGCGAAGTAGACGCGATTGCCCATGTCCTGCGCTGCTTTGAGGACAAAGACGTC
This sequence comes from Paracoccaceae bacterium, assembly GCA_004566265.1. Taxonomy (GTDB): domain Bacteria; phylum Pseudomonadota; class Alphaproteobacteria; order Rhodobacterales; family Rhodobacteraceae; genus Epibacterium. Next base: position 1,380 of record SPLB01000133.1, read on the forward strand.
ACCCACGTCGAGGACCGCATTGACCCGGTGGCCGATGCGGAAACGATTGAAACGGAACTGATGCTCGCCGATCTGGAGAGCATTGAAAAGCGCCGTGCCAACCTCGTCCGGAAGCTAAAGGGCAATGACAAAGAAGCCCAACAGCAGGATCGCCTGCTGCAAGAGGCGCAGGAGATGCTGGAAAGCGGTAAGCCTGCGCGTCTGGTCGAAGTCGACGCGGAGGACGCCAAAGCGTGGTCCATGCTTCAACTGCTGACTACCAAGCCGGTGCTGTACGTCTGTAACGTAGGCGAGTCGGAAAGCGTTGAGGGCAACGCACACTCCAAAGCCGTGGCCGAAATGGCAGCCCACCAAGGCAACAGCCATGTGATCATCTCGGCTCAGATCGAAGAAGAGATCAGCCAGCTGGACGCCGATGAGGCCAACATGTTCCTTGAGGAAATGGGGCTGGCTGAAGCGGGTCTGGATCGTCTGATCCGTGCGGGTTACGAGCTGTTGCAGTTGGAAACCTATTTCACAGTCGGCCCGAAAGAGGCCCGCGCCTGGACCATCAAAAAAGGCACGCTGGCCCCGCAGGCGGCTGGCGTCATACACGGTGATTTCGAGAAAGGTTTCATCCGCGCGGAAACCATCGCCTATGACGACTACATCGCTTGCGACGGCGAAAGCGGCGCAAAAGAAGCGGGCAAGATGCGCGCCGAAGGCAAGAGCTACCTTGTGCAGGATGGTGACGTCATGCATTTCCTGTTCAACACCTGATTCCGGCATCAGGGTCACCGCAGGGCCTGTTGCAGCACTGAAAAACAATGGCCCATCTCCTTTGGAGGCGGGCCCTTTTATTGATACAGTTATCGCTTATGCCAAACGGCGAGACGGTTGAGTGCGGATAGGGCCACCGCTAAAGTCGCTCAATTCCTCAAGACGAAGGACGAGACGAGACATGACCACCAAGCTGATTATCGACACGGATCCCGGCATCGACGATGCAATGGCGATTTTCTATGCCGCAGCGGCCCCGGATATTGAGCTGTTGGGCCTGACCTCTATCTTTGGCAATGTGACAACGGAAATGGCCGCGCGCAATGCGCTGCGCCTTCTGGAAGCGGCTGGTCTGGACCTGCCCGTGGCCCAAGGCGCGGCCAAGCCACTGGAACTGCCGCCTTTCCCGCCTTCGGCTAATGTGCATGGCGACGAAGGTTTTGGCGATATTCCGGCTGCGGAGCCCAAAGGCAAGATCATCAAGGAAGACGCCGCAGACTTCCTGCTTCGCATGGCGCGTGAACACAAAGGCGAACTGGTGGTCTGCCCCGTCGGCCCGCTGACCAATATTGCCATCGCCATCCAGCGCGATCCGGAATTCGTGCACAACTGCAAGAACATCGTCATCATGGGCGGCTCCCTAGAAGAAGGTGGCAACATCACGCCCCACGCCGAAGCCAACATTTATCACGACCCGCATGCGGCTGAGGTCGTCTGCGCCGCAGGTGGCAATGTCACACTGGTCGGTCTGGACGTAACCCACCGCATCCTCTGCGGGCCGGAAGACTTCGATCAGATCAAAGCCGCCAGCCCCGAATTGGGCGGTATGCTGAAACAAATGAGCGCCTTTTACATCAAGTTCTACCAAGAGGTTGCGGGTCTCAATGGCTGCTCCCTTCATGACCCAGCCGCTGTGATTGCCTGCACCCACCCGGAGCTGTTTGAAACTCGCGCGGTGCCAATCACCGTGTCTTGCGAGGGCGAAACCTCGGGCGCGACCCTGCTCTCTGACGACGCAATGCGCGGCGTGACCCATGTGGCGATGACGGTGAAGGCGGACGAGGTCAAAGACCTGTTTATGACGCGTCTGGCACTGCTGCCGTAAGCGGCCCATTGGAGCATGAATAAAGGGGAGGTTTACGCCTCCCCTCTATTCTGCGGCGATTTTGTATGCGACGGCCAACTTTTGCTTTCCTTCGGTACGCCGAAGTGGAACAAAAGGAAAACAAACAGGAGCGCAGCGCATGCCCCCCCTTAAGATCGACAATCGCACGGCCCGGGGCCTGTGGCTCACCTCTCATGGTTTGGCGCAGGCGCCGACAGGACCGCTTGATACGTTGGGGCTGATCCAGAACTTGGGGTTTGTGCAGCTCGACACAATTCAGGTGGTGTCGCGCGCCCATCACCATATCCTTTGGAGCCGCAATCAGAACTACCGCGAACACATGCTCGACCCGCTGCTGCGTGACAAACGGCAGGTTTTTGAACATTTCACCCATGATGCCTCGGTGCTACCGATGGCGTTCCTGCCGATGTGGCAACGGCAGTTTCAGCGAAAAAAAGAACAGGTGGGACGCTCCAATTGGTTTGGAAGGCATCTGGACCCGGATTTGATCCAAGAGGTGCTGCGCCGCGTCACCGAGGAAGGACCCTTGTCGACTCAAGCCTTTGAAACCAAGGTCAATACGACAAAGGCCATGTGGCAGCGTCCGCCCCATAAGATGGTGCTGGACTATCTTTGGTACTCCGGGGAACTGGCAACCTCGCACCGGCAGGGGTTCACCAAATTCTATGATCTGGCAGAGCGGGTTTTTCCACAGGACCGTCCGGTGCTGAGCGACGCGGAACAGGTGGCGCAGTTGTGCGACACCGCGCTGGACCGGCTGGGGTTTGGCACGCTGACCGAGATCCGCAAATTCTGGGATGCGGTTGACGCGCCAGAAGCAAAGGCCTGGGCAGAAATAAGACAACCGATCGAGGTTGAGGTGCAGAGCGCGGACGGCAGCTGGACCAAAGCGTTTGCCTGCCCCGACATTGAAGTCCGGATTGCGGCCCTGAAAGGGCCGACCTCACGGTTGCGGATTTTGAACCCCTTTGACCCCGCAATTCGGGATCGTGTTCGTCTGTCGCGGCTGTTTGGCTTCAATTACACTGTAGAAATGTTTGTCCCCGCCGACAAACGGCAGTGGGGCTACTACGTCTATCCACTGCTGGAAGGGAACCGGTTTGTCGGCCGCATTGAGGCAAAGGGCGACCGCAAAACCGGCTGCCTTGCCCTGTCCAACTACTGGCTGGAAACCGACCGCCTCAAGACCTCAACGCGTCACGATAAACTGGCAGCGGAACTCACGCGCCTGTCAAAGCTCGCCGGGCTCGCGCAAGTGATCTGGGCGTTAGCCTGAAGCGAAAATCGGGTCGCCAGAAGTATTTTTGACACTTTAAACTCTGTATGAACCTCTTGAAGTCCCTAAAAAAACCTACCCCAACGACTTTTGAATACGATGTCAGCAAGGCCGTCGCAGAAATTTCAAGATGTTATTTCATCCGATATGGCAAGTTCTACAAATTTCTCTCAAAGTTCCAGCCAAACCTGAGCAGCGCCATTGGATGCAAAGGCAAACGGCAGCGGGGTCGCACGTGGGGTGAAGGAGTGTCAACCGGCAGGGGCTCTGTATGTTTTTGACAGGGATGAGGTATTGCCAGCTCTGGATTTTCAGGACCAGAGCTTATATCGAAGCCCGGCATATGCGCGGGGCGCTGCCTTGCGGCTTTCGGATCGGAGCACGCCTATGAAACTGTTTGTTGGACTTGGAAACCCTGGCGGGAAATACGAGCGCAATCGTCATAATATTGGTTTCATGGCGCTGGACCACATTGCCTCGGACCACGGGTTCAGCCCTTGGAAAACCAAGTTTCAAGCACAGGTCAGCGAAGGCAAGTTGGGAAGCGACAAGGTGATCTTGCTGAAGCCACAAACCTTCATGAACAACTCGGGTCAATCCGTTGGCGAGGCCATGCGGTTTTACAAGCTAATCCCGGATGACGTTGTCGTTCTGCATGACGAGTTGGATCTCGCGCCGGGCAAGTGCCGTGTCAAACAGGGCGGTGGCCATGCGGGCCACAATGGGCTGCGGTCGATCCACGCCCATATTGGCGCGGCCTACGGTCGGGTGCGTCTGGGCATTGGGCATCCCGGTCACAAGGACGCGGTTGCAGGCTATGTTCTGCGCGACTTTCCCAAGGCAGATGAAGGTTGGCTTGACGACCTGATGCGCGGGATCTCGGAGGGTGCAGGCGAATTGGCCCGTGGAGACAGTGGTAAGTTCATGAATGCAGTCGCCCTGCGCGTCGCGCCGCCGCGCAGCTCTTCCTCCCGTGGGCAAGGTGGCAAGTTTGACGAGAAAAAGCAGCCTGAGACGCGCCCAAAGACCTCGAAAAATACCAAAGCCGATAAGCCCGTCCCAGAGACCCGATCCCCGATGGAGCGTCTTATGGATAAGTTCAGATAGGCGCGGGTTCCCCAACCGAAGTTGTCTCAGCTGTAGTAGGTCCGAGGTGATGTGAACGTTGGCCGGTTGTCTGGCGGCATCTGTCAGACCAAGCTCAGCGCACTTGGTCATATTTTCTGTGCGCCTATGCTTTTCGTTTTGGCCCGAAGCCCTGGTATTCGTTCAGGACTGAATAAGAGACAGTGGGCAGATCATGGTCTCTCTTTCGTTGTAAGGCGCAACTGTCGGGTGATTTACGCTCCGGTCAACCCGGGACGGTTCAGTTTCGATTGCAGATCAGCCCTTCGAAAACCATATTTGAACGGAATGGGAAACGGTGTGTCCAGGCTTAGCGGTTGCGCATAATTTGCGCCTGCAGAGCAGCGCTTGCAGCCCGCACGTGACTGCGCGTAAGTTCAGCAGCGCGATCCGCATCTCCCGCCCGACAAGCCTGACAGATCATTCGGTGATCCGCATTGGATTTCGAAACTGCTTCGCGACCGAGGAAATCAATGGCCAAATAGCGGTGGACCTTATCCATTGCCCGTTGAAGCGCATCGAGATGATAGGTCAGGCCGGATGGTTCGTAGAGTTTGGCATGGAACGTACGGTTCAGTTCCGCCCAATCCCGCATGTCCGAGGTGCTTTCCATCTTGTCAAAATAGCTTTCAGCGTCGTCCAGTAGTCCGGGAGTCAGGTGCGTAACAGCGCGGCGCATGACTTCGGGCTCCACCAGAGCGCGGAAATCATAGATCTCGCTCAGCTCGGCTGCCGACAAACCTGCGACAACTGCGCCCTTGAAACGTTGGGATTTTGCCAAGCCCTGCTCTTCAAGGCGCGAGATAGCTTCGCGGACGGGAATACGACTGGTCCGGAACTGCCGCGCCAAATCATCCTGCCGCAGCGGCAAACCATCCGCGAGTTGGCCTTCGACGATTGCCTTGCGCAATGCCTCAAACACCACGGTAGCCGCAGACCCGCCGCGCACCGCGTTTTGGCGTGGATGGGGCCGCCTGAGCGAAGGCGAGGTGTCCCGACTTTGGGCCATGGATTCGTAACTCCTTAGACGCCTGTCATATTATGCTGCTGCGGAGCTGCAAGGAAAGCAATGTACCAAGATGAGTTGCGCAATTAATTCAACGGGGTCACCGCGCCACCTTGCCATGGCGGAGAAATTGCAGATGTGTTGCTGTGCGCGGCCATGCGTTCAAGGTTCACGATCGTAGACAGCATAATGCGGTCATGGCTCCAATCGGCAGGGCGTTGGATAAACAGAGCGGTGGACAGAACCACCAAAATAAACAAGCCACAAACCATTGCCCAAACAGGACCGTGCCCTGCGGTTTTGTCGCTTTTGGTCACAGCAAAAATACGTCTGGCGAGAAATGGCATTTGGCGGATTTCACGCGGGTCCAGAAGGGCTGCAACAGGGCCGCGCTCGGTTTTATGGCCCGGTGCGCCTTGTGCCGCCCGAGTTGCGCGGATCAAGCATTCACAATAGGCGCGGGCGTCAAAACGGTCTCTCGCGCCCAGGGCTTGATCGCAAGCAAGTTCCCGAATGCTGCGGATGTCGCGGCGCCACAGGTAAAACGCCGGGTTCCAAAACAGTACCGGTCGCAGCAGTTCGAGCAAGATCGCCATTTCAATGTCCTTCTGGCGAAAGTGCTGAATTTCATGAGCCAAAGTCAGCCGCAGATCCTCGGGGGAGGACAGCACGTGTTCCGGGATCACCACATAGAGGTGCCAAAGACCGCGCGTTGAATAGGCGATAGGAGCTGTTTCGCTGATCACCAGATGTAAACGGCCAATGCGTTTCCATAAGAAAGCCTCCTGAAGTGCGCAGCGCACGTGCCAGACAGCGCGCCCGAAAGAGGCAAGGCTCAGGAACGCGCCACCCAGACCTAAGGTTAGAACAAAGTGGCTCCAGATGGTGGACTGATTGGCAATCGTGCGGACAGCGTCGTCGCGCAGCCCAATCATGCCTTCGAATTGTGCAGCGCTCAGGTTCACATTGCCTTGCAGGTATTGCGCCACCAGCACGTCAGATAGAGTGGGCGCGTGACCCAGATCAAGCGCGTTGAAACACAACGCCAAAAAGGGGGCAGCAGACAGAAAGAAGGTCATGCTGTTGAGAAGTCGAAGCTGAGACTGAAAGGCGTGAGCCGCGGTGCTGCGTGCCAGAGCGGTTCGGGCCAAGAACCAGAAACCGGCTCCCACCAGTACCAGCAGATTGAGGTCGATATATGCATTTAGCAGCGCCTCAGCTTGCATTGTCCCCCAGCCTTTCGTTCAACAATCTCCGCATTTCCTCGAGCATGTCATTCGTGATGTGCTCATCATCCACAAGACGCGCAACCAGCGCGGTTGGAGTCCCATTGAAGAGTTTTCGTGACAGGTCGCGCAGTGTCTTCTGCTGGTAGTCCGCCTTCGGAATGGCGGGTTGATAGACCAGAGAACGATCCATGCGGATCGACGTCAGGAAGCCTTTTTGCTCCATGATCTTTAGCACTGTCGCCACCGATGTATACGCACGCTCCTGCGCTTTGTTTAGCTCTGCCAGAATATCACGCACACTGCCTTGGCCCAGATCCCAGACCACGGACATGAACTCGAGTTCGACCTCAGTCATCAGTGTTCGATTGTGTTTCTTGCGCATAAGCCTCTGAGCTGCCTTTACTATGATGGGCAGAGGTCACTAGGGGGTAAGCGGCCTCTTTTTCGGTCAATGAATTACAAGTTTAGACGAATTTCCAAATCTGCCAAAGCCTTTTCCTGCCGCGCGCCAAATCCCGACATCAGACTAATCAAGTACGGAAATCCGCCCCGGGAATTGCCAGCGCACGGAAATCAAAGAAGGGAAAGTGGCGACTTAGCGGGCTGAGGAAGATTTTCCGAGACGCCCCGCCGAGCTTCCGTATCTCCAGCGCGATCGGGAAAAACCTGCGATTGGGATGCCGATCAAGAAGAGAATCCCAGTGAGAAACAAGCAGTAAGTCTGGTGCAGCCCATACAGTCGAAAAATATCAAAAAACCGGATCAAGAATGTGAACGGGAATTGCCATCTCAGCGCTGTTTGGAAGCGGTCCGCCCGGAAGGCTTGCTGGAACCAGTCCAGGCCCTGCACGAAAAAGAGATTGTCGCCACAGCTTCCCCAAACAGAGTGTAGGCTGAGGTTTGCGGACGCAGGCGGCGAATACAAAACCGTAAATAGCATCCTTGATCACTCAAGGCGCGGTCGAGGCCCGATGGGGCCACCCCGCAGAGCCCATCGGCGCCGCCGGGTGAGGTCCATCATAACCGCTGTTGTGTCAAGGGCAACAAATCATTGTGGCATTGATGCAATAGCGGGCAGACGGTGCGTGAAGCAGAGCACCGACTGTTAATTGAGACAATTAGTCTTGGGCCCAGCGGGCGACCAATTCTTCGTAGGTCACGGTTTCACCTTGCGGTTTTTCATTCTCGAGCTTGGGCTTGGCGCCGCCATTGGCGTACCACCACTCTGCATCTTTGTGTTCATTCAAACGTGGACCGCAGCCGCCGTAGGTCTCCGCTTCCTCGTCCGCACGCTGCATCCGAGCCATAGAGATGTCCAATTCCTCTGCCAAGCGATCCATGGCTTCTTGTGGCGTGATTGCACCGGAGTTGACATCCCCAATTCGTTGCCACCAGATCTGTGCCAGTTCCGGATAATCTGGGACGTTCACGCCTGTTGGGGACCAGGCTACGCGATCAGGCGAGCGATAGAACTCGACCAGACCGCCCAGTTTCGGCGCACGCTCGGAGAAGCTTGTGTGGTTGATAGAGCTATCACGGATAAAGGTTAAACCTACGTGGGATTTCTTCAGGTCCACGGTTTTAGAGACCACAAACTGGGCATAGAGCCATGCAGCCCTGGCGCGCTCAAGCGGGGTGGACTTCAGGAAGGTCCAGGAGCCGACGTCTTGATAGCCAACCTTTTGGCCTTTTTGCCAGTATGCTCCGTGCGGTGATGGTGCCATCCGCCACAGTGGGATGCCGTTGTCGTCGACAGTATTGTTACCTTCTGATTTCGGTTTCACCATGGAAGCGGTAAAGGCAGTGTACCAGAAAATCTGCTGCGCCACATTGCCTTGCGCCAGTGCCGGTAGAGACTGGTAGAAGTCATAAGACACAGCACCCGGCGGGGCGTACTTGCGCAGCCACTCGTCCCACTTGCGTATTGCATAGACAGCTGCGGGGCCGTTTGCTGAACCACCACGAGTGACGCTGGCGCCCGCCGGGTTGCAGCTGTCTGCTTCCATGCGAATGCCCCATTCGTCGATTGGAACGCCGTTCGGTTCACCTTTGGAGCCCGCGCCCGCCATGGAGAGCCATGCGTCCGTTATGCGCCAGCCAAGGTCGGGGGCGCGTTTGCCGTAATCCATATGGCCATAGATTGGAATGCCATCGATTTCCTGCACCTCTTCCGAGAAGAATTCAGCGATATCCTCGTAAGCGGACCAGTTGATCGGAACGCCCAGGTCGTAGCCGTACTTCTCTTTGAAGGCAATTTTCAGATCATTGCGGTCAAACCAGTCTTTTCGGAACCAGTATAGGTTTGCAAACTGCTGGTCCGGGAGCTGATACAGGTTGCCGTCAGGGCCGGTGGTGAACTGGGTACCCATGAAGTCATCTAGGTCCAGACCGGGATTGGTCACGCCTGAGAAATCACCCGTCATCATGGCGCTCAGATTATAGGCCTGCTGCAGGCGCGAATGTGTGCCAATCAGGTCGCTGTCATTGACATAGGCGTCATACAGGTTGCGCTTGGTCTGCATCTGCGTTTGAAGCGCCTGCACAACCTCGCCTTCGCCAAGAATTTGGTGGTTCACTCTGATGCCGGTAATGTCCTCGAATGCCTTGGCTAAGACCGCTGCTTCGTACACGTGCGTGGGAATCCCTTCTGATAGCACGTTGATTTTCATGCCTTTGTAAGGTTTCGCAGCGGTCATAAACCACTGCATTTCCGACAACTGTTCGTCCTTGGTCAGGACTGAAGGCTGGAACTCTTCGTCAATCCACTTCCTCGCGGCGGCCCCGTCGGCATGTGCCGCCTGACATGCAACTACGGCAAGTGCTGCAGTTGCGGACAACAGATACGTTGGCATCTCTCTCCTCCCTTTCAAGTAGCTAACACGGTCCGCCTTTTCAGTGCATCGAGGCGATTTACGGATAGTTTTGTTTTGAGCGGAAAAGCAATGCAAGAGCTCGATTTTTGCATAAATACCTGATATTGAATTGTTTTAATTTAATCATCATCAGTTATTCATGCGTCGTTACAATGGTGTTTTACGGCGTGAATGGTGTTTTGGGTATCGCGGCGCCTCAGGAATGGGGTTAAGAAAACCGCCATGAAAAAGACGCAAACTTTCGAAATCTTCCTGGTTGTACCACCCGGTCTTGAACAGAGCCTTTGGAAAGAAGCCCGGGCCAAGGACTTCCCTTCGGCACGTTACACCACCGGAGGCGTGACCCTGAAGGGGGGGTGGGAAGATGTTTGGCGTGCCAATCTGGTCCTGCGCGGTGCGACGCGCGTTTTGGTGCGGATTGGGGAGTTTCGGGCCTTCCACCTGGCGCAGTTGGACAAGCGCTGCCACAAGTTTGAGTGGAATAAGTTTCTGCGTCCTGATGTTCCCGTTCGTGTCGAAGCGGTTACCAATAAAAAGTCCAAGATCTATCACGCGGGCGCCGCCAAAGAACGGGTGGAGCGGTCGATTTCAAACACCTTGGGAGCGGAGATTTCCGACGAAGCCGAGGTCACGGTCAAGCTGCGCATTGAGAGCAACCTGTGTGTGTTCAGCTTAGACACATCTGGCGAAGCCCTACACAAGCGCGGCCACAAGGCGGCTGTGGGCAAGGCGCCTATGCGCGAAACACTTGCTGCGCTGTTTCTTGGAGCTTGTGGGTATGACGGACAAGAACCTGTGTTGGACCCGATGTGCGGCTCAGGCACCTTTGTGCTGGAAGCCGCCGAGATCGCAACCGGGATGATCCCCGGTCGGGCGCGGAAGTTTGCGTTTGAAAAGCTCGCAACCTTTGATTCCGATGACTTTGCGATGGTGCGCGCCTCACTGCCTGGGCCGCAAGAAACATCGCTGTCGTTTTTCGGGTCAGACCGCAATGCAGGTGCGATCGACAATGCCACCGCCAATGCAGAACGCGCCGGTCTTTCTTCCAACTGTCATTTCCGTCAGGCGGCGATCAGCAACCTGCTATGCCCTGAAGGGGATTCTGGTCTTGTGATCATCAACCCGCCCTATGGGGCGCGAATTAGCAATAAAAAACAGCTGTTTGCGCTTTATGCTTCTTTGGGCGCCGTGCTGCGTGAACGGTTTTCTGGTTGGCGCGTCGGCCTAGTCACCACCGACGGCCAATTGGCCCGGGCGACGAAACTGCCGTTGCTTCCGGAAAGTGGACCCATTGATCATGGGGGTCTGCGGGTCAAACTGTACCAGACGGACGCTCTGCCATAGCGTTTAGCCCTCTTTACGGGCCCAGGCGCGTTCGAACCCCAGCCGAGTGAGGCGGGCTTCGTCCGTACGAAGTACGGGCAATCCCAGCCTTTCGATCGCCGTGTGATAGGGTGCCTCCAACCCGGTTGGCGCAATCAAAGCAAGGTTCTGACCCAGCCAATAGGGGCGGGCAGCCGCAAGCTCCGCCCCAAGGCACGCGCCCCACATCTGGCCCAAAGCGATCTCATTTGTCAGCGCGCCCAGTTTCAATCCGGTCTGCGCTTCGGCCAATCGAAGGGCCATCCGTTCCGGGCGACTTATCACATCCTCAGCCATTTTGCGCAGGGTGGCGGGGTCTGGTAGGGCGACCGGTGAACCGCCCAGTGAACCGCCTAGAAACCCTTCTAGAAGCTGCAAAGTGGCAAAGGACTGGAAGCTCACTACCTCTTCAGCACTGACCTGTACCCAGTGGGTCGTGCGGCCCGGCAGGCACAGGACACCGTCCCAATCCGGATTCAGGCTTAGAAAAGCATCAATTCGCAGGGCGGCTGCTTCCAAGACGCCGAGTGGTGCCTTTTGAGTCAGAGTTGCCGTTGCGTGAAGACCTTGTTGGTTGCCGCGCAGGGGTTTTAGCCGTGCAGGTTTTTCCGGAACCGCAGCCCCCGGAGTGCCGGGCAAACCTGCGACCAAGATCTCTGCTCCGGGGGCCAGGTCCGCGGCCTGGGCGAGGTCGGCGACGGTTTGAGGTTGGGTTTCAATGCCGCCCATGATCCAGGCCCGCCACGGGCTCTGGTCAGCGTCTAGGGCAATCCATGTCGATGAAACAAAGCCAGTTGAAGCCATGGGCAGGTCTCCTGATAGGGGCCGAAGGGGAATTCCGGGAGAGCATCCCCGATTTCTTGCCGCAGCTTGTCGAAAAGTACAATGGCCGCGCCGATTGCCCGGGACCCAATACTTTAGCGTACGGCTTTAGTCCAATTCGCATTGGAGTTTCCACACATGTCGATTTAGTAAAGATATGAGAATGCAATCCATAGTAGAGAGATTTGCTTTTGAAGACACTCAAATGTCTTCAGCGCTATATTTTTTTGGCGCGCTCAGTCCCGTATACGCAACAAGTGAAGGAAGTGATATGACGTTAGTATGGCCTCCTTGCATTGTTGTTTTCAACGTTTGAAATTCTGATACCAATTTGAAAGAGGCAAAATGACCGACTTCCAGAGACCCAATAATCTGATTGCGAAGTTGCTTTCGAATGATGCTGACAAATCATTGATCTGCAACAACCTCTTTTGCTGCGCGATGTGCGGCTGCATCAGCTGAACCAGTTTCGCGTCTTACGGTCGGCCAAATGTACGAGGAAAGGCAGGGAATGACATATGGATTACAAGAACACGGGGGGTATTTCGCGCAGAAATTGGCGCGCAAGCTGATCGAGGACGGATATGCGCCGGATGTTGTTCTCGCCCACATCCCGCCCGAAAGACGCTTTCTTGAAGCTGAAAATCTGATGATGCCGCTTCATGAACACGCAAGCTTTCTAGAACAGGCAGTGGACATCACTGGTAACTCCTTACTAGGGGTCGAGTTTGCAGAGACTCAGGACTTCCTTGGACTGGGTGTGGTTGGATACTTGTTCCAGACAGCACCGACCTTGGGTTCGGCTCTGTCTTGCCTCGGAGAATACGGCAGTCTCTTTAGCAAGGCGTTGGTCATATGCACCGATGACCTTGACATGAATGGTCACTTGACGTGGTCTTACGAAGGCGGGCAGGGGCTTAAATTGGGTCAATGCGCAGAGTTTACCGCTCATCTGCTGCTGCAGGGTGTTCATCGCTTTGTTGGGCCGCGCATTAAAGTGAAACGCGTTCTGTTTGAACACACCCGCACGCACCGCTTGCAGGAATTCACCGAAGCCTTTGGTATCAGGCCGGAGTTCGCGCGTGGACACAACCTGTTGTCATTCGCCGTTGAAGATTTGACCGCACCAATGCAGACGGCAGACCCGCGACTTCACGGTATTTTGCGATCCCATGCCGCGAATTTACTCGATCGGGATGCGGGCCAAACCGACCAATTGGTGGTCACTGTTGAACGGGTGATCCTGAAGCGTCTGCCCGACGGCAAAGCCACGCTTCCGCAGGTCGCCCAGGAACTAGGAATTAGTGCCCGTACACTGTCGCGGCGTCTGTCGCACGAAGACACCAGCTTTTTCAATATCCTCGAAGGGCTTCGGCGCGCCTTGGCTTTGCGTTATCTGAAAGAGCCGGGTATGACTCTTGCGGATGTGTCCTACCACTTGGGATACTCTAGCCTCAGCAGCTTCAATGATGCATTCAAACGTTGGACGGGCAAAAGCCCTGGCCAGTACCGCTCCAAACCGAACTGAAACCCTTGGCTGGGCGTGTCAATAATCCCTTTTGAGGAAGAGCCCAAGTCCAGTTTCACCTGCGCCTGAAATCGTCCCCGTTGCCGTGAGAGACTGGCTCAGGTCAAGGTTGATGGTCAGCTCGCTGTCACCTTCGGCGGTAACATTGACATCCGTATAGATGCTGTCTGAGAGGTAACCGCCAAGCCCTAACTGCCCGGTCCCCAAGGTCTCTGCGCCAAGGTCGACAATGTCAACTTCGGATGCGTCGCGCAGCTCTTTTTCGGGCCGGTCGCTGCGACCTGAGAGGATCAGAACGGAACGCACCAGTCGCGCCGCTGCCAGGGGTGACAGATCTTTGATATTGTCCCCAAAAAGAAGCAATGCCAGAGCCTCTTCACTTGGGCGCATGGGGTCCGATGTGACATGAATACGTGGCGCATCCAAGCGACCGCCCAGTTCGAGCGTTGCAGTGCCCTGTTCGGTCTGTGCCGATGACCTGAACTCCAGATAGGGCGCCAAATCCCCCAACAAAGTAATCTGGCCTTGGTCTAGGGCGAGGCGACGGCCCAGAATGTCTAGGGTCCCGCGGATCAGAGAAATCTGACCGGCAGGGGTCGGGTTTGTCGTTGTGCCGCGCACAGTGATAGTGCCGCCAAGCTCTGCATTTAAACCGCGCCCGCGAGCAAAAATTTTTCGTGGTGCATTGATCGTCAAATCAAGCGCGACGGAAGAACGCGCACGACGTGTTTGCTCCTCCCTAACCGAAGGATCTGACAGGCCCGCCCTTCTGCGCGTTTCTTGCTGCTCTGCTGTAGCGCCGGTAACACGCAAAGGGGGAATAGGGGCGGCGGATATGTTGCCGCTGGCTGTATTCAGGTTCAGCTTGGTCTCACCGACATTGATAACGCCATCCAGACGTGCCCCAGCTGTAAGGGGGGCGGACAGGCGCATTTGACCGTCCAAAGTGGTTTCGAAAGAGAGCTTGTCGGTCAGCACGACAGTGTTCAGCTCGATATTGAGGGCGCCTGTGTCGGGATCCGACAGGGGGACTGAGCCGGACAGGCGCAGGATGCCCCCATCGCGGGGCCGCGCCGCAAGGGCCAACGATGCGCGACCATTTGCCAGGTCGATCTGGCCGGTGATGCCTTCGATTCGTTGCGCAAGGTCAGGCAGCACCAGTCGGCTATCTCTGGTCTCAAACCGGCCGGAGAGGTTCGCCAGCTCAGGGGCGCCATTTAACGCCAGATCAAAGGTCAGCGGCCCTTCGATCAGGCGCGGTCTCAAGAACGTGTTGGCACCTTCAAGCCGCAAACTGCCGTGGGATGAGACGTCAGCTTCTCCTTTTGCTTCGTCCCATTGACCGCGGAAGCGCATGTCTATGCCCAAAGGTCCACGCGCATTGCCGGTGATTTGCCATAGGGCATCCGCCCGTTTCGCATCCCCCTCGGACTGCAACGCACCGTCAAGGCCAGGAAGCAAGGTCCCGAGCTGGCCAACCATCAACCGGTAGCTCAGGTCAGCAGCGCCTGTTTCCTCCGTCAGGTTGCCCTTGAGATTCAGGTCCACAGCTGAAGGGCCAGTGATCGTGCCTGTGCCGTCAATGCGGCCGTCTTTACGAGTGACACGCCCCTTGGCCACGATTGGAGCGCCTCGGAACTGGTCGGCAAATCGTTCGGCCCTTGGGAGGCGCGCGTTGAAGTCTAAATCCGCAGTGCCATCGCGCGCGACCTGACCAGAAAGCGCAAGGGTGATATCTTGGGCCGCCAAAATGTCCACCGTTCCCACCAATGTATCCCCCGCGCGGCGCAGATCAGCGTTCAGCGTCGCAGCGCCCTCCACGTGCGGAACGAACCGGCGTATCTGCTTCAGGTTGGCTGAGATGCGCAGTTGCCCGGTTGCGCTGTCAAGTTTGCCTGCGGCTTCGGCTGTGAGCTCGGCTGTTTCCAG
>SPLB01000020.1 GCA_004566265.1 Paracoccaceae bacterium
ACCAAATTATCCGCCCAAACCGACAAAGCAGGCCTTATCCACAGACCGACAACAATTACCCACAGCCACACAGCAGAATCGACAAGAAATCAACTCACCTAATGAAGATGGAAAATGCGTGAAAAGGACAACCGCAGCGCTCAGAACGCCCCCTGCCTGCGTGAACGTGCTATTTTCAACGTGCTGCGCCATTCCTGACTTGGATTTCCAAGATGCCTTGCCACACATTGCGACTGCAGTAGTCTCGAAGACGGCTGGAAGTGCGTAACGCCTCTCTGCGTTTTATTGTGCGTACAGCTCTGCCCCCTCCTGAGCGACCATGTGAAGTGCTGCTGTCACCTTGCGCCGCTCCTTTGCTGTGTTCCTAAAGTCACAAAAGCAAACCTGTGGCCCCCTCTTTCACGCGGCCAACGCACAGCGGGACCTCTGCTATGAGATCTGGAGCAATACGCAATCCACCGGACTGCAATGCCCTATCTTCGACAAACCTCCACTAGCGGCGGCGGATAACGGGAGACCGAAAGAAATGATCGAGCGCGCAACGGGCCGGCCACCAAGGTCCAGACTCTGGTCAATGTAAGCAACACCCGAGTGACAATCTGCAAGCGGCCTGGCATAGCCGCACCCGTGAACGGGCTGGAACACCTCCAAGCTGCATCAAAATCGTCGATCATTGCACCTACACCTTTTTGAACTCGAAATCCCCTCTTCCCTGCCTTGCGTATGAAAACACCGCTGCAAACCGCCCAAGGTTTCCGCGCCTATTCTTTCGGTTTTTTTGAAGCTGCTTCATTTTGTTGCAGCGGGACGTGTAGCCATCGCTATAGGAAAGAGTTACAATTCAAGCCTGTAGGCAATTCCTAGGTGAATTCGGGTGGCAGGTGTGGCGCAGTCGGGCACCAAGCCCTGCCTTGTCACTTCAATTTGCCGCCCGTTACGTTTTCACAGAGGTCAAAAAGATTTTGCCCGCATCTCCCTCTACGTCGCATCGAGGGACGCGCAATCAGGGCTCAACATAGGTAACGCGACGGGTATCAAGATGACGATCACCTTTCATCTCAACGGTGAAGAGGTCTCGCTTCCAGACATTTCTCCTACCACCACGTTGTTGGATTGGCTGCGCGAGGACCGCGAACTAACCGGCACAAAAGAAGGCTGCAACGAAGGCGACTGCGGCGCTTGTACCGTTATGGTCACGGACCAGAGCGGCCACAAAGCATTGAATGCCTGTATTCTATTTTTGCCACAGCTGCATGGCAAATCCGTGCGCACCGTGGAAGGGGCTGCCGGGCCCGACGGCCAGTTGCATCCGGTGCAACAGGCAATGGTCGATCTGCACGGCGCGCAATGTGGGTTCTGCACACCCGGCTTTGTAATGAGCATGGCAACGGCTCAGGCAAACGGCGCAACCGACCACGACGATCAGTTGGCCGGCAACCTGTGCCGCTGCACGGGTTACGCGCCGATCATCCGCGCTGCACAGCGGGCCGCCAAGGCCGAGGTTCCCGGCTGGATCTCGGGTGAGAAAGCATTCGTCGTTCCCGCCGAGGACGCGACCGACCTGCGGCCCACCTCATCTGGCGAGCTGGCCGCCGCCTACGCCGCACGTCCCGATGCGACACTGATCGCTGGCGCTACGGACGTCGGTCTGTGGGTCACCAAACAATTGCGCGATTTGGAAGACGTGATCTTTCTCGACGGCTGCAAAGATCTGAAAGAAATCTCGGTCACCGAAGACGCGGTCCGCTTTGGAGCCATGGTTGACATGAACCGCGTGCGCGAAACCCTAAAGCCGCTGCACGCTTCTTATGCCGAAATGGTACGCCGCTACGCCTCGCAACAGGTCCGCGCGGCCGCCACGATTGGCGGCAACATTGCCAATGGGTCCCCAATTGGGGACAATCCACCTGCGCTGATCGCTTTGGGCGCCACCCTCCATCTGCGCAAAGGGGATGCGCGCCGCAGCCTGCCGCTCGAGGAGTTCTTCATCGATTATGGCAAGCAAGACCGCGCATCAGGCGAATTTGTGGAAGCCGTCAGCTTCCCACGCCAACCCGACAGACTGCGCGTTTACAAAATCTCTAAGCGCTTTGATCAGGATATCTCGGCCGTTTTGGGTGCGTTCAATGTGACAGTCGTAAATGGCTCCGTCACCGCCGCGCGCATTGCGTTCGGTGGCATGGCAGGTGTGCCCAAGCGCGCCACGCATGTTGAGGCCGCAGTGGTTGGTCAAGCATGGACACCCGAAACCATCGCCGCCGCACAAGCCGAATTTGACAAGGACTTCACCCCCCTCACTGACATGCGGGCGTCCAGCGCATACCGTCTGGAAACCGCGCGAGGCCTTCTGGCCCGGTACTTCGCCGACCTGAACGGCGAGACCACACATGTGCTGGAGATGAAGTGATGGCTGTTGCAAAACCCCTGCCCCATGATGCCGCTCGCCTGCATGTTACGGGCCAAGCACGCTATGTGGATGACATCCCAATGCCGCGCGGGACGCTGCATCTGGCCTTTGGTCTGTCTACCGTTGCCAAGGGCACGATCACCGCGATGGATCTGGCAGCGGTGCGCACCAGTGACGGCGTGATCGCGGTGCTGACCGCCGATGATGTGCCGTTTGAAAACGATGTCTCCCCTGCGGCACACGACGAACCGCTATTGGCTATGGGTGATGTGCATTACCTGGGCCAGCCGGTGTTTTTGGTGGTCGCCACCTCACACCGTGCAGCCCGCGTCGCCGCGCGCAAAGGTCTGGTCACCTACACCACAGGTGAGGCCCTTTTGACACTTGATCAAGCGCTTGCCGCCAACAGCCGGTTTGAAGAAGGCCCTCGTATCTACCAAAAGGGTGATGTGGAATCTGCCATCGACGGCGCCGCGCATGTGATTGAAGACACATTCGAGATCGGCGGTCAGGAGCATTTTTATCTAGAAGGCCAAGCCGCCCTTGCCTTGCCGCAAGAAGACGGCGGCATGCTGGTGAGCTCCTCGACCCAGCACCCGACCGAAATCCAGCACAAAGTGGCCCACGCCATCGGCATGCCGATGCACGCCGTACGCGTTGAAACCCGCCGTATGGGCGGTGGTTTTGGCGGGAAGGAAAGCCAGGGCAATGCGCTTGCCGTAGCCTGCGCCATTGCCGCGCGCCAGACCGGCAAGCCCTGCAAAATGCGTTATGACCGCGATGATGACATGACCATCACCGGCAAGCGCCATGCGTTTCGGATTTCTTACCGTGCAGGATTTAGTGCTGGGGGCCGGATTACAGGCGTGGACTTCACCCACCTGGTGAACTGTGGCTGGGCGCAGGACCTGTCCTTGCCGGTCGCCGACCGCGCTATGCTGCATTCCGATAATGCGTACGCCATCCCCGCCATTCGGATCGAAAGCCATCGGCTGAAAACCAATCTGCAATC
>SPLB01000134.1 GCA_004566265.1 Paracoccaceae bacterium
ATGCCTATGAGGCGGAGGATTTCAAATCCCGCAACCGGCTCAGTTTCTCATTTGGGTCGCAATTGCAGGTGCAAAGCTTTGGTGAACGCTTTGCCAAGACCGATCAGGGATATATCCCAAAAGCGCATTTGCGCGCGATCAGCGATCGCTTGAGCGACCCCGTCGCTGTTGCAGAAACGCTGATCGGCACACCTTACCTGTGGGGGGGAAACAGCCGCTTTGGCATTGATTGCTCGGGGCTTGTGCAGATCAGCTGTCTTGCTTGCGGCCTGCCCTGCCCAGGAGACAGTGGTCCGCAACAAAGCGCGCTTGGCACATTATTGCCAGACGGCAGCGCTTATCAGCGTGGCGATCTTTTGTTTTGGAAAGGGCATGTGGCCTGGGTGCGTGACCCAGACACGCTGTTACACGCAAATGTCCACGCCATGGCCGTGGCGCTGGAGCCAATCGGTATGGCAATCACGCGGATTGCCGATCAAGGTGATGGGCCGGTGACGGCCCATAAGCGTTTACTCGACTGACCGGATCAGCTTACGTTCCAGAACGCGCAGAACTGCCTTGAGGTCCTTGCCGCGTTTCAGGATCTGACCATCTGTGCCTACAACCGCGTATTGCCCTTGTTTGTGGCGCAGCTTTGGGCGTTTTTCGATCCGGTACAGCGGATGTTCAGCCGTACGTCGAAACACTGCAAAAACCGCCAGTTCCCGCAGCGAGGACATGCCGTAATCCCGCCACTCTCCGGCGGCCACCATACGGCCATAGAGGGACATAATCACCGACAGCTCTTGGCGGCTAAAATGCACCTGTGTCGGAAAGGGCTGACGGGGAAAGGGCTCGATTTGTTGGTAGCTCATACCTCTAAAGGTCGTCGCTCTTGCGCTGCAAATCAAGCCTCTTGCGTAAAATGTGGCAGATCGGCAACCGGTAGCCCCAGCATCTGGTGGAAGGCACGCGCCCCCGGTGCGGTCAGCAAGAGTTCACGATTTTGCCCAGCGCGCCGCAGCCATCCGGCCTCCTTCGCGTGGTTCAGGATCTGCTGCCCCATAGGGCCTGCAATGTGATCACGCCGCTCTGTCCAATCCATGCAGGGACGCGCAAAAGGACGCGCGCCTTTGTCTGGCGCAAGCGTCACGCCCAGCGCGGTCCAGACCTCAGACTCTTGGGCGACGAACCGCCCACCGTCACGCTGCAGCACCCCGCGATTTTGTAAAGCGTCCGTCATGGCCACCGCCAACGGCCCGGCCAGATGATCATAGCAACTGCGCAACTGCGCCAGCCCGCCCGCTTTGCGTTTCTGGGCGCGGTGCAGGCTGTCACGCGGCGCCAAGGCGGCCAGTTGTTCCAGCGCCTGCGCGACCTCGGGGCCCGCAAGCCGGTGAAACACGCAGCGCCCGCGTTTTTCCGACACCACAAGCCCTGCGTCCTGCAACAGGCGCAAATGCGTTGTGGCGGTTTGCGGGGTCACGCTGGCGGCACTCGCCAGTTCTTTGTTGGTAAAGGCACGCCCTTCCATCAGCTCACAAAGCATACGGGTGCGGCTGGCATCACCTAGGGCCTGGCCAATGATATCGAAACGCGGGGTTACCATTCACTCACCCTAACTGCACGAGACGCAAACACCCAAACAATTCGTTTCGTTGTGCACCGAAGTGTCTCAGGCAAAGCTGCCCTGGCAGAACCAGCCCCCTGACATGGTGCCGCCATGAGCAAAATAGAGCCACAGCCGGGCGCCGCAGGTGGTCACCACGCACCAATAATCTCGCACACCGCTGCGCCAGTTGGGATCATCCAGCCACCATTCCGGCGCGATCCGTTCGGGGCCTGTGGCACTGGCCAGTTGCCAATCCCGCCCGCGCCAGCGAAATGTGCCCTCCAGACGCGGCACTTCGGGTGCCATGACCAATTCCGGCGGCCAAAGCAGAAGCGGGCGTGGGCGCGGCGGCGGCGGCCAATCCAGCGCAGGTTCTGACCAGGCTGCGGCGAGGGTTTTTGACGTTTTTTCAGGGATATGGCTATCAGCCGGATGAAGGCGCGTGAGGTTCTCCAGCCCCACCCGTGCACCCAGCCGCCCCATTAAATCTTCGAGCGCGCTGCCATCTTCTTGGCGCGCCTGCGCGGCGCGGCGCGCCTCTGCATGACCCGCGGGTGCACGGTCATGCAACGCTTCGACCTGCAGCCCCTCCAAACGCAGCATATCAATGCCAAACCCCGCATCGATCTGGTCGAGCTTCATTTCCAGAAGCGGTCGAATACGCGCCGGATCGCAAGTCGCCCGTGCAAGGCCCAATGTCAGGACTGCAGTTTCCTGATCGGCGCGATGCGCCTCCAGCCGCAAAAGCCGCACACCTTTGCCCCGCGCTTCGAGGCGTTCACAAAGCCGGGGCAGCATTCTGTCTAGCCCCGCCATCAGGTCTTCAATCAGTCCAATTGGATCTGGGAAGCCCATGCGCACGGCAAAATGATCCGGCGGACGCGCAGGCGAAATGGGCTCCGGGGCTGCCCCCATCGCCTGATCCAAGCGATCCACCAAGCCGCGCCCAAACCGCCGGGCAAGACCGGCGCGCGGTTGACCCAACAGGTCCCCAATCTGACGCAAGCCCAACCGGTTGAGCTGCGCCACGGTGCCCACCTCAAGCCGCAGAGCGGCAACGGGCAAGGGGCTCAGCGCGCTATATGCCTGCCCCGGCGGGATAATCCGTCCTGCGCCCCCCTGAACCGCGATCTCCGGCGCGGCGCCACCACGGGTCCAGTGGCGGGTTTTCCCTTTCTTGCGCGGATGCGCGCGGGACCGCGTGGCACGGGCCTCTTGGTCGATGGCATCGCCGCTGCGGTCCGATCCCACCTCGCTCCCCCCATACCGCGCAAGCGCCCAAGCCGCGCCCAGCGTATCTGCCAGCGCCAAACGCACAGAGAGTCCCATGTCAACGCAGTCCCTTTCGACTTGCAGGATCAGCGCAGCCTCGCCCCCAAACAGATGGGCGCAGCCCGTCAGGTCAACCGTCAACCCATCAGGCTCGGCCACAGCCACCCAAGGCGAGAACTTTCCCGCCCAGCGCTGCAAAGCTGCCAGAAACCGTGCCTCTGCCAGCTTATCCTGCGAACGCGTCAGCAAATGCGAACACAGTGCATGGGCATCACGTAATGGCTGACCCACATAAAGCCCCTCCGCCTCTGCGGCGGGGCTTAACGCGCAAATAACCTGTGTGTTGGACACTTCGGCCACAACGGCCAGTGGCGCATCTATATGTCCCCGCGCTCCACGAAGGACGCGGTCGGCCCCAAGATGCGGGAACCAGAGGGACAGGATACGGCGATGGACCATCAAATCGACCGGGATAAGGCAGGCAGCAAGAGCAGATGCGGCTATTTGTTCACTTTATGTTCTACTTTTGTGATTCGATCAATCCTGCCTCTTCTGCTGTTGGCCAGCCGGACTGTCCTGATGAAAAGCCAGAAAGAGGCGATAGAACTCCTGAGCGACGTGGTGGCCGGGCGCCATGTCTTTGACTCCAAACTGGCCCGCGCTGTTGCAGCCCAAAAGGCCGCACGAGGGATCGCAACACGCAATGAAGTTCGGCTACGCAAAACCCTGCCGCCCATGGTTCAGGCCTACATCAACTGCCATCAAGGGTTTCGCGCTCACGACAGGGAATTCGCCACGCACTGAAGCGGTTAGATGACTAGAAGGCGCGGGCAAAAGGCACTACCACTACGCCCATGACCGAGATCTTTCTGCGCACGCTTCCGTTTTTTGCCATTATTGGCATTGGCTTCTGGGCCGGGCGCAGCCGCTTTTTCACCGAAGAGGCCACGGCCTATCTCACCCGGTTTGTGTTCTTCTTTCCCCTGTCAGCTATGATCTTCCGCTTCGCGGCGAACCTGTCGTTTGACGATATTTTTAAGCCCAACCTACTCATTGGGTATCTGGCAGGCACAATGGCGACCTATCTGGTGGCAAATTTCGTCGCTTTTATCCGCCGTCAGGACATGTCGACCGCCGCCGTGGAGGCCCAATGCGCGGCCATTGGCAATGTGGGTTTCCTTGGCCTGCCCATGATGGTGCTGTTGTTTGGAGAGGCCGCCGTGGCGCCAATGATGACCGTTTTGACGGTGGATCTGGTGGTGTTCTCCTCGCTGATTGTCATGCTGATCAATGCCCATCGCGGCACGGGTGCCAGCCTTGCCACGCTGCGGCTGGTGGGCATGGGGCTGGTCAGCAATCCAATGATCCTGTCCATTGTGGCGGGCCTTGCATGGTCGGCATCTGCATTCCCCATCCCCCGACCCATGAATGACTTTCTGGCGATCCTTGGCGGCGCTGCCACGCCCGGGGCACTGTTCGCGATTGGGGCTTCGCTGGCGTCGAAATCAGCTGAACGCGTGCAGATTGCTGGCTGAAAATGACTTTGATCTGATCTTGATGGATGTGCAAATGCCGGTGATGGATGGTTATACGGCAACAAAAATCATTCGCCAGGATAAACGCTGGCATGAATTGCCCATTATCACCATGACGGCTCATGCCATGCGGGAAGATTATGAAAAAAGCCTGGCCGCGGGTATGAATGATCATATTTCCAAACCCAT
>SPLB01000135.1 GCA_004566265.1 Paracoccaceae bacterium
AAACAGCGGCAACAGCGCATTTGACGCCTATAAAGCAGATACCCTGCGCCGTCTGGAAGAAGAGCAGTCGGATTTTGAAGCCTTCCTTGGCCGCCTGCGCGAAGCCAAAGACAAGGCAGAATTTGACCAGTTCATGGACGAACGGGCCAAAACTGCTGTCTCCACTGCAGACGAAGAAAAGCCCGCATCCTAAGAAAAAAGGTGCTAGGGTCCGATGTGACCCTGCCCTGCACACATACTCTGGACAATAGCTCAAGGACCCCAGAATGACCGCCCTGCCCGACCCCGACTACCAAGCAGAGTTTTACAGTGGCGTGCCCGCCAAGCGTCTCTTTGCCTGGGTGGTCGACAGTGTTTTGATCACACTTGCAGCAATCGTTCTTGTGCCTTTGACCGGCTTTGTCGGCTTGTTTGTTTGGCCTCTTTTCTATTTGGCGGTGGGCCTTGCCTACCGCGTGATCACCATTGCCAATGGATCTGCAACGCCTGGAATGGCGATGGCCGGTATCGAACTGCGCAGCGCCACAGGCGCGCGGGTCGATTTTGGCGAGGCGGTTCTGCACACAGGGGCATACTCCATTTCGCTGGCTTTCTTCCCGCTGCAGCTTTTGTCAATCGTGCTGATGCTGAGCACGGCCCGAGGCCAAAGTCTGCCGGACCACCTTTTGGGAACCGTTGTGTTGCGCCGTCGGATATAAGACACGCTTTTGCACCCTATTAATCCATTTCCACAAGCGGTCTTGGCGTCTCAGGGTGGCGTTGCTATCATCGCCGACAACAAGAGTCCATTTAGCAGAAGTCCGCTCCACCCATTATGCGTCATACCCTTCCGATCGCTCCGCAATTCTACGTGACCGCGCCACAGCCGTGTCCCTATCTTGAGGGGCGCATGGAACGGAAGCTGTTCACAGCCTTGCAAGGCGACGGGGTTGAACAACTGAATGACAGCCTGTCGCAGCAGGGATTTCGCCGTTCTCAAAACGTGCTTTACCGCCCGTCTTGCTCTGACTGTTCTGCCTGCATGTCGGCGCGCATCAATGTCTCAGCTTTTGAGCCGACGCGCAGCCAGCGCAAGACACTCAACCGCAGCCGCCATCTGGAACGCCGGGCAACCTCGCCCTGGGCAACCGAAGACCAATACGCATTGTTCCGTACGTATCTAGACAGCCGACATGCAGATGGCGGGATGGCGGATATGGACGTGTTTGAGTACGCGGCTATGATCGAAGAAACGCCGATCCGCAGCCGCGTCGTGGAATATCTTCATCCGGATACAGGGGCGTTGACAGCCGTCTCCCTTACAGATGTGCTCGAAGATGGGTTGTCGATGGTTTATTCCTTCTACTCACCCGATCACCCCAAGGACAGCCTAGGCACTTTTATGGTGCTGGATCACATTGAAATCGCGCGTGAAGCGGGGCTGCCTTATGTCTATTTGGGCTATTGGGTTCCAGGAAGCCAGAAGATGGGATACAAGGCCAAATTCTCAGGCCTTGAAGTCTACATTGGCCGCCAATGGCAGGCGCTGACTCGGCCCGAAGATTTCTCGGCCGATAATCATCCGCTCGACAACGACCCCATTGCCCAGCAGGTCGCGAACATCCAGTTGCCTCAATCTGGCGGCGGTCGTCGCTGATCAATGCAACAAGCGCTTTATGCTATCTCGCTCATTGTGCCCGACTACGACGCAGCAATCGCGTTTTACTGCGGGACTCTCGGCTGGGATCTGGCCGAGGATATTGCGCAAACCACGGAACATGGGCCCAAACGCTGGGTGCGCATAGTGCCGCCGGGATCCGGGGAAGCTGGGAGCAGTCTGATCCTCGCCCAAGCTCGCAGCCCACGGCAAGCTGCGGCGATTGGAGCTCAGTTTGGAGGCCGTGTTGGACTGTTCCTAAAGACCGATAACTTTGAACGCGACCATGCGGCAATGCGCGCCAAAGGGATCCAGTTTGAAGAAGACCCCCGCCACGAGCCCTACGGAATGGTTGCGGTCTGGCAAGACCCGTTTGGCAACCGTTGGGATCTCCTGGAACTGCGCTGAACCATACCCCTGATTGTGCACAAAAAAAGTCGGGGTCATGCCCCTAAGAGCCAGAGAGGCAGCACGCCTGCCCCAAACGCAAAAAGCCCCGGTAAGAAACCGGGGCTTTTGTTTTCGCATCACAAGTCTCAGCCACCAATCAGTGCAGGTACGATGGTTACGATGGTTGGGAACAACCACAGGATCCCCAAGCCCAGCACCTGAATCAGCACAAAAGGGAGCACCCCGCGATAGATGTGACCAGTGGTCACTTCCTTCGGCGCAACCCCACGCAGATAAAACAGCGCGAAACCAAATGGCGGGGTCAAAAAGGACGTTTGCAAGTTCACCGCCACCATGATGGTGACCCACTTCGGGTCAAACGACCCACCATAAATTACCGGCCCTACAATCGGGATCACAATATAGATGATCTCGAGGAAATCGAGAACAAATCCCAAGATAAACAGCACGATCATCACGATCAGGAAAACCGTTAGCTCATTATCAAAGCTCTTGAGAAACTGCTGGATGTAGTGCTCGCCACCAAAGGAGATCACCACAAGGTTCAGCATCTGAGAGCCAATCAGAATGGTGAACACCATCGAGGTGACCTTAGCGGTTTCTCGCACCACCGGTGTCAAAACGCCGCTTTTGTACAAGACCCAGCATCCAAATAGCAGGCCAAAAAGGGCATAAAGGTAGCAGCCATACGCCACAGCAAAGGCAATCATGCTTTCTGCGCTGACGTTTTCCTGATTGATCCGCAAGTCAAAGTTTATGCCGATCAGGACCGCACCCACCACAGCGAAGGTTGCATACATGATTATTTTCGTGGATTTGCCTTCATCCTGCAGACGGCGGTAGGCCGCCAGCATGATGGCCCCCCCCGCACCGAGCGCCGCAGCCGGTGTTGGGTTGGTGATCCCGCCAAGGATAGAGCCCAGCACCGCAACAATTAGAACCAGCGGCGGGAAAACCACGCGGATCAAATCGTTTTTGGCACAGCGCGCTGCCGCCTCTTTTGCGCCCCACAGTGCAAGCCCTGTCGGGAGCGCCATCCAAAGAACCGTTCCCATTGCCGAAGTCGTTGGCGAAATCGCCACAACATCGATCAGCGCCAGCAGGATCAGCCCCACCGTGCCACCAATCAAAGGCAGCGCCTCACGCGACGGCGCGACACCACGCCCCACCGCCAGAACAAGGCCCAGCAAAACGATAATGGTCGCAATGCCTGTGCCGATTGGCGCCGCATTCGCAATTTTTACGGCACGGGCTTCGGCCAGTTCGTCGTCGGTCAGCTTTTGCGCCTTCGCCACACCGCCGACTGCATTGATGGCGTCCTGCTCGGCCACGGCGGCGTCCCATGCGGCTTGACCATGCAGGTCGATCATCGACGCCTTACACTCATCGCCCACGTTGGTGCGCAAGCTTGCGGTTTGACCGGCATCAGAGAAGGATGACACGGTGGTGTCCTGAGACCCCACCAAGCCCACTTGGCCCAAGAGAATGGTACCAACAATCAGCGCTGTCGGCACACCTAGAAACCAAGTCATGCTCTCACCGCGTGTGAGCGGTTCATCAGTGGCAGACCCCATCTCGACTGCAGGGGCTTTTTCCGGATTCAAAAGGGCATAGCCAAAGGCATAGAGCGCATAGAGAAGCGCCAGCATAATACCCGGCAAAAGCGCCGCCTGAAACAGCGTGCCAACAGACACAACCGCCGGCTCCCCCAAATAGGTCAGCGCGTCAGAACAACCTGCCTCGCGCGCACGGGTTTCCTGCGCGGTGGAATAAAGATCGCCTGCCAGCGTGCCCAAGAGAACTATTACAATGGACGGCGGAATGATCTGCCCCAACGTCCCAGATGCCGCAATCACTCCGGTGGCCAATTCCGGCGAGTAGTTGTTGCGCAGCATGGTTGGCAAGGCCAGCAGGCCCATGGTCACCACGGTTGCCCCCACAATTCCGGTAGAGGCCGCAAGGAACGCACCCACCACGACAATAGACACGGCCAGACCGCCCGGCAGCGGGCCAAAGACGCGCGCCATTGTGGTCAGCAGATCATTCGCAATTTTGGAGCGTTCCAGCGTAATGCCCATCAGGACGAACATTAGAACCGCCAGCAGCGTTTCAATCGACGCACCTGCAAGCACGCGTTCGTTGACACGGTTCACAATGAAGGACACGTTCCGATCAAGCGCTGTTTCCCAGCCCTGCACAAATACAGGCTCCGCGATCCTTGGTAAGTCTGGATACCGAAAGACGGAGATTACATCTGGGTTAATGCCAGAGTCAACGACAGCCCTGTACGCCCCGCTCGACGTATCAATGGCTTGGTGAATAAGCAGTCCCGCACTGTCAAGCGCTGCGATGATCCCGAAGGAGATAACCCCCGCCCCACCGATGGCAAAAGCCACCGGGAAGCCGGATAGGATGCCCCCGAAGAGGCAGAGAAAGACGATAATGAGGCCGATTTCGACGCCATCAAGACCGAATAGCATGGCATTTAGTCCCTATTTTAATGAGCGCCTTCATAGGCTTCTTCACCTTCGCCAAGGCTGTCCTTGTCGAGGTATTTATTGGTGGCCTCTTCTCCCTCAAGAAACTCCAGAAGCGAGCGGTAGAAGTACGCAATCGCATGAAGGAAGACGAGACCGGCAAAGGTGACCAAGAGGATCTTGAACAGGAAGTATCCGTTAAACCCATTGGGCGAAAAGCCAATGGTTTCCACATTCCAGCGCAGGGCGCGGGCCTTGTTGACCAGACGATCCAGGGAATCCGACGCCGACGGCTTTGGCACGATCAGGTGGCGCCACAGGAAGTACCAGCCGTACATCCAGGTCAGCACCGCCATGGGCATCATGAACAGCAGAGAACCTGTCATATCGACAACGCGTTTCGCGCGATGCGACAGACCGGCATAAATCAAGTCCACGCGCACGTGACCGCCCTGAACAAAGGTGTATGTTACACACATGCAGACCACCAAAGCATTGTAGAGCTTCAGTTCCTCCGCGTACCAGCTGATATCTTTTTCAAGAGCAATGCCCAGGCCAAAGCTCATGTCGGGGCGGGCAAAGATCCTCTGCATGAACACGATAATGATCTGTTGCAGCACCATCAGCAGGCCCGCCCAAGCGAAGAATCTGCCAAACGTATTGGCAACGCCTTCCAGACCACGCACCATGCCCCACATAAGATTGCGGTAGTAGAGACCCACTGCCGTCAGCATAAGGAAGGCGGTGAAGACCACAAAGAAAAACTCAACCGATCCACCATAATAGACAAAGCGCATCACGGATTGCTTGTCTTCGGTGGTGTTGTCCCAGCTCAGCCAGCCAAGCCACAGCGACGTTTGCGTTATCGCTGTGAAGAAATTCACCAAAGCACCAAGGATATTGCTCCCGAGCCAGACCAGGAAACCCCCGATGGCTCCGAAGAAGGAAACGCCCATGTCATCCTGCATGGATCCCCCCAATTTGGAAATGGGCTGTTTGGATCTGCGACGGGTTGCCCCGGAGATGCCCAATCAGCCGTTAGGTTATGAAGAGGTCCCCCGCATGGCGGGGAACCAATTGCTGCTCGTTTATCGGGTTAACCCAAAACGCGGTCGCGCTGCTTGCGGTACGCACCTTCCGACAAAGTGATCCAGCCAGACGAAGACTTCATAGAAGAGACAACGCTGCCGCGGATGGTTGCAAACAGATCATCGCTCATGAATTCGTCAAGAGTATCGGAGGCCGCTTTCCCAAACGCGTTCCATACTGCGTCAGGGAACTCGAGCGTCTTCACGCCTCCGGCTTGCAGACGCTGAAGCGCTGCACCGTTGTTGTTCATAAACTGCGCAAGGTTCCACTGGTGCGTGTCACCAGAAGCGATCTCGATGATTTTCTGATGCGCGGGGCTCAACTCATCAAAAACATCCCGGTTCACGGCAATAGACAGGCCCGCGCCCGGCTCGTGGAAGCCAGAGGTGTAATATGTCTTTGTGATTTCTTGGAACCCGGCTTTTTCGTCCGCCCAGGGCCCGATCCATTCGGTGCCATCAATCGCGCCAGACGCAAGTGCCTGATACACTTCGGAGCCCGGAATGTTCTGAACGGATGCGCCCAGTTTGCCAAGCGCTTTACCGCCGAGACCCGGCATACGGAACTTCAGACCGTTGAAGTCATCAGGGCTATTGATTTCTTTTTTGAACCATCCCCCGGCCTGCGGGCCTGTGTTACCTGCAAGGAAGGACTTCAGACCAAAGATCTTGCCCAGCTCATCATGCAGCGCATGGCCGTCGCCATGGTAATACCAATTCACCAGTTCTTGTGGCGTCATCCCAAAAGGGGCAGCGGTGAAAAACTGGTAGCCTGGGTGCTGACCGGTGAAATAGTAATCCGCACCGTGGTACATGTCCGCTTGACCTGCGGTCACAGCGTCAAACACCTCGAACGCACCGACCAGCTCGCCTGAGGCTTTCAGGTCAATGGTCAGGCTGCCGCCGGACATTTCGGTAATCGCATCCGCTGCACGCTGTGCGGCATCATGCACCCCAGCAAGGCCACGGCCCCAGGTCGTCACCATGGTTAGGGTGCGATTGCCCTGAGCGATGGCCGGGGCCGCCAGGCTGGTGGCTGCTGCAGCGGAACCGCCCAGTGCGGATGTACGTAAAAAGGATCTGCGATCCATATGTTTTCTCCTCCCAAAATCTCGAACCGTCCGTCTCTTTAGGGTGGACGGTTCGTTTCAAGCACGTCCAACCCTAGTGATTGATCGCGGGATGTGAATACCTAGTACTGCGTAGAGACCGGTGGTTAACGCTGCAAAATCGCAATTTGCACCATGATTTCTTCAAGGGTTTTGCACCATTCCCCACAGGACCGCGACAGCTTCAACCGGCAGGTCTTTGCTTATGGCGCGAGATTTCGTAACGATTCGGGAAACACCAAGGACCACGCTGCGTGGTTCATCTGCATCTTTGGAGAGGCTCGGTCATGTTCCTGATCCGCCAGATTTTCCGGCCCAATTACGCGCAGAAGCTTTCGCTTTTGGCCACTTTGCCGATGATCATCGCCTGTTGCGCCATTGCCGCGGTGGTTGCTTATCAATCGCGGGCCATGGCCGAACAGGAGATCCAAATCCTTGAACGCCAGCTGCTAGAAGCCAAAAAAGCAGAGCTGCGCAACTACGTGACACAGGCGCGCAATTCCTTTGCCCATATATACGGCCCCGCAGCCCCCGATGATGAAGACGCTAAGCGGCAGGTCACACAAATGCTGGCGGCAATGATCTATGGGAAAGATGGCTTCTTCTTTGTCTATGATTATGGCGGCACCAATCTGGTGAGCCCCCGACAGACCGAATTTATCAACCGCAATTGGCAAGGTTTATCGGATCCACGCGGTGTGCCGGTCGTGGACCGTTTGATCGATATCGCCCGCAAAGGTTCAGGTTGGCATACGTTTTTATGGGAAAAACCATCGACCGGACAGGAGGCCGTGATGGTCACCTATGTTGTCGGCCTGCAGGATTGGCAGTGGGCCGTTGGCACGGGCGTCTTCATTGATGATGTCCTTGCCTCGGTGGCGACCGCCCGTGCCGAAGTTGAAGTGCGCATTCAGCGCACGTTTATTTATATTGGTGTCATTGCCCTGACCGCGCTGATCTTGGTGTTCACCTCGGGCATGGTGTTGAATATTCGCGAACGACGGCTGGCAGATG
>SPLB01000136.1 GCA_004566265.1 Paracoccaceae bacterium
TGAGGCGGATGGCGTTTGCCTGTGCCATGCAAGGCAGCAACAGACAGGTCATCAGGATATTGAGAAATTGCTTCATTACATGTAGTTCAACAGGTTGAGTTCCGAAGACCGCACCGTGATTTTGTAGAGCGCTTCCAGCTGGAACTCCACTTCTTTGAGGCGCGTTGAAGATTCTTCCATGTTCGCCAACGTCAGGTCATTCAGCGTAACGGTCATTGAGGTCAGAGCTGCAGCATTGCGGGTTTGGGTTTCTTCAATGCGGTGCTCTATGAAACCAAGATCTGCCTGCACCTCGGTCAGGCTGGTCTGTGCCGAGACGATTCGAACACCCGCCTGTTTCAGCAAATCTCCCGCTTCGTCGGTTGGCAGGCCAAGCGTGCCATCCCCAGCCATGGCGCCAAGCGCAAACCCCATGAGTGCATCTTTAAAGCGATCATCATCTGCGCGCAGAGCAATACTCACTTCCTCGGCAGACCCGATACGGACCGGCGCCACATCGTTGTTGGACCCGTTGTACATCACAGTATCAAAGCCAGCCGGGTCACTAAACCAATCTTCCACGGCCGTCACGATGTCGTTCGGATCAGTCAAGCCTGAGACCTCAGCCTGCAGGGCGGACATCAATGTATTCGCACTTTCCAGAGGAACGGCTGAGGTATCGGTCCCTGAAAAGAGGCTGCGGCCCGACATCTGACCATTCAGGTTGGAAATTGCACTGTTGAGATAGACGCGCGACTGATCCGCGAGACTTTGAATGGTTGTTTCGTTTGGTGCCTGGGTCAGCGCCAGAATGTCGGTGCCAAGCGACTGTGCATTGTCATTAATTCGTCCAATATACATTTGCGACGTGCTTGCGAACAGCGCAGTTTCCTGTGCCGTCACATTATAACTGTCCATCTTCGCGATCGAGCGTTCCAGATCCGTCACAAACCCCAGATCACCGCCCAGTTTTTCGGGCAGGTTAGAGGCAATCCCCGTGCTCACTTCCTGAGTCAAAGTATCGCGGGTATCATTCAGGTCGACACTTCGGTTGCGCAGGAAAAGAAACTGCGCCATGTCGCCATAAGATCGAACCATCATAGTTTAAATCCTCATCAGTTGGTCGAGCATTTCGTCAATTGCCCTAAGCATCCGGGCATTGGCCCCATATATTCTTTCGAGCACAATTAGGGTCTGTAGCTCAGCGTCGGTGTCGACACCCATCTCCAGTTCGCGTTTCTGCATTTCTTGGAAAATGGTCGATGCATAGGCCCGCTCGTTCTCGCCCCAGGTGGTTTCCTGCGTGTGATGGGTCAGGATATTGGACACAATGTCATAGGCACTGTAGGCGCCCGAACCGATCCCGTTCGAACTGACCGTCTGCGGATCAGACAACGCATCGCCATAGGCATTCAGAATGGTGGTGTCACCCTTGTCGCCAATCCCCGATGCATGCATTCCATCGCGCAGCCGCCAAGTTTCGCCATCGCCTGACAAGGATACAGACGTGTTTAGTTGGATACGCTTGGAAATTGAAGTCTGATTGGCGGGATCGTAAGCACTATTGTTATCTGTGAACAAACCCGTTTGGCCGGCAGTTATGGTGGGGTCCACGGTCGCGCTCTGGAACCTCTCGATCAGGTTTCCCGCAAAGACGTCAAGGTCTTGTTGCGCCTGCACTGCGGCCACGTCCCGCACATGGAAATGTGCGGCCATCTCTCCACCACCTAGCGCGCCGTTCAGGGTCGTATCTATCGTACGCCCGTCAATCTCCAAGCCAGACAACATTCCATTGTCGATGGTCATAAAGGGCGTGACGATAGCAGTCTCATCAAAATTGATTTCGGCCGGAGAGCCATCGAGCAATTTAACCCCATTTGAGGTATAGAGTGCGATGGATTGGTTGTCACGGTTGTGAATTTGCACCGGGATTACCTTGTTGATCGCATCAACAAGATTGTCACGCTGATCTTCCAGGGGTGCGGTGTCCAGACCACCAATTTTGGCCGCCAGAATTTCATCATTTATGTTGTCAACTGCCTGCAGGTTTGCTTGCAGATCCCGAACCAGATGCGCAATCGACTCTTCCGAGGAGTTGCGCAGATCAGACAGCCCGTCAGCCGCCGCATTGATCGACACAACCAGTTCTTCGGCCTGCATCGAGAGATCGTTGAGGCGCGCATCAGAATGCGGAAGCGAAGTCGCTTCGATCAATGCCGACTCCACATCCGTCAAGCGCTGAGCCAACGAAAAGTCATCTTTCACCGACCCGATCAGGTCGGACATGCGCTTGTGAAAATCTGCGGTAACCGTCGCGCCGGAATACGTTGCCTCTGCCGCACGCACGCTTTTCTGAATGGCAGGATCCAACGTGCGCGTTACAGCGCCAACTTGAACACCGCTGGAATAAGCATTGGTGGAAAGCTCGACCGCACGGCGGCGGTAGCCGGGTGTCAGCGCGTTTGCCACGTTGTCCGATACGACAGCAGTTTGTTTACTTGCCGCCGTGAGACCGGTCATCGCGCTGTTTAGAGCCGATGTGAGTGTCATCCGTGTATCACCTTCTGTGAAAACAGGAGTTATAAATGGTCAAGCGCCGTTAGTATCAGCGCTTGAGGTTGGTCGCTTCCTGCAGCATTTCGTCTACAGTCTGAATCACGGTGGCGTTAGACGAATACGCCCGTTGTGTCTGAATCATTGCGGTCAATTCACCCGCCACATCGGTCTTGGACTCTTCGCGCGCGTAGCCCTGAATGGCACCAGTTGGACCGGTGTTGGCGTCCCAAAGATAGAAGGAACCGCTCTCGCTGGTCGGTTTGTAAGTCTGATTGTCCATCGCTTGCATACCATTAGGGTTTGCCATGTGAGCCAGGGGAATCTGATACACAATGCGACTGCTGCTATTGTCGAACAGCGCGTGGACAAAGCCGTTTTCATCGACTTTCACACCGTTTTGATTTGCTGCCGGATACCCATCTTTCTCAATGGTCTGGGCGCTGAACGGCGCAGCAACCTGCGTCATACCATCGTCATTTCCCGGGGTTCCAATGAAAATTTCTACAGGGCCGCTGCCAGTATTGACTGCAATCGTTCCAGCTGCAGGATCATAAGCTGTCCCGGTCGTTGTAACGACAGAGCTCAGGCCTTTGTCGATCGAGTGATCATGGAACGTCAGCGTGTATTCACCGATCGTTGTGCCGCCAGAGTTTGTTGCGCTGTCGGTGATCACCAGAGTCCACTCGTTGGAGTTGCCTAAGGTGGGGACCGTCGGTGTATAGGTCATGGTCAGGCCTTGGGTACGACCCAGGTTGTCATAATACTCGACAGTCTGTGCGATCGGGTCACCACTGGCACCGGCAGCTGTTTCATCCGCCGGTAAGTTCACACCCAAAAGCACTTCGGTGGTGGGTTCGGCGGAGGGGGCAGCGGTATTTATTCGCACAGGCTCAAGCGCCGCATCACTGTCGCGTGCCACTGGAGGGAAGGATTGATCCGCAGCCGCCGGAAAACCAAGCAGGACCAAACCGCTAGCGGTTGTGAGATAGCCATCTTCATTGAGCAGGAACGACCCGGTTGTGGTCAGCGCCATGGTAGGATCACCGCCCGCGTCAACCTCTGAGATATTTCCAACGGGCAAAAAGCCACCACCGTTTACAGCCAAATCCGTGGAACTGGTGGTGGTCACCAAAGACCCACGCTCGTTAATCATACGGGTGTTTACAGCGCTGACGCCACCCGCCGAATAGCCGCCACTGGTTCCACCGAGCACCATTGATTCAAAGCTGGTAGTCATCCGCTTGTAACCCGCAGTGTTTGCATTTGCGATGTTGTCGGAAATGGTCGCCAGACGCGTGGCATTCGCATTTAGGCCAGCTACGCCGGCATTGAGCGAGGAAGAAATAGACATAGATACGCCTTTCTGCTGCATCAAAATGATCTTCAGGACAACTGCTACTCCATCTTCACTTAACGAGCGGCTAACAGATAAAATCTGAAACAACTGTTCGCCGCTTTATTATTGTTTTTATTTCACTTCTTTTCGAAGCAAAGTGATTTCAATCCGGTTGTTGTAGGCCGACATCGGATTGCGCGCAGAGAGTTTCCGATCCGCAAAGCCTGTCACACGGGAGATTCGGGTCGCTTTCGTGCCACCGCTTTCCAAGAGTTTTCGCGCCGCATCGGCGCGGGCATGGCTCAGCGCCCAAACCGGGTTATCGGCAACCACAACCGGAGACGAGCTGACGTGTCCGCCAACGGCCATATTGTTTTCGACCTTGGCCGTGATCCGCGCCACCATTCGCATCAAGTCGCGCATCAATGTGGTCGGCAATTCGCTGCCGTCCTCAAAAAGCTTCGCATCCTCGGTTTCGAAGAGTTCAATGATAAGACCTTCATCGGTCACACGGGTCACAATGTGACGTGCAAGGTCGATACTGACCATGCTCTCACCGCCACGCCCCATTAGCTCTTCATCGATCTGGCGGAAGGTCTCTTCTTCAGCCTCGTTCTGTTCACTGTCCGAAACGCCCGAGTCACCCTGAGACCGAGAAGAGTCGGTTGGGTTCTCTTTGGTTGCGCCAATACCGGACTGCGGCTTAACCTCTTCGGTGAACATTGTGTCCCCTTGGAAGGCGCCATTCCCACCGCCTGACACCCGGCTCAGAGGGATAGAGGGTGAAAAATAATCCGCCAGACCCTTACGCTGTTTTTCAGTCGTCGCGTTCAGGAGCCACATAAGTAAGAAAAAGGCCATCATAGCGGTCACAAAATCGGCGTACGCCACTTTCCACGCGCCGCCATGGTGGCCGTCGCCGCCACCCTTTTTCACTTTCTTGATAATTACAGGAGCTTCGTTGCTGTTCGCAGCCATTGTCCCACCACCTTTTCTGTTCACCCATAACCGGGATACAGAGGCGTTTCCTAAACGTTTCTTAACAGATAAAATTGCCCCCACTTAGACCACCAAACCATTGATTTACATGGCAAAATTGTGGCTACATCGGCAATTTAAAGGTGGATACAAGGCAAAATCAAGAAGATCTCAGGGCAGCATTGTGGCACATTGAAATTCCGGGGACGAAGGATGGCGCCAAACACCGTCAGCAGATCGTAGAGTTTTGACGATTCGTTACCAATAGGCCTTCTGCACAGCGCCGCTCTGTCAGAGATCCGACCGCAGCCTTGCCGCCCAAGACCCCGTCACTATAGCACAAATCTCTTTCGGAACTGCTACCGCGTAACGACTTGCGGTCCAGCTGAATCCGCGCGGATCATATCAGCCGCTTTCTCTGCAATCATGATGGTGGGCGCATTGGTATTGCCGCCAATAAGTCGCGGCATAATCGAAGCGTCAACAACACGCAGGCCTTCTACCCCAATCACACGCAACTGGGAGTCGACCACCGCGCTGGGGTCTTCTCCCATCCGACAGGTTCCGACGGGGTGATAGATCGTGTCCGCACGCGCCCGGATATAGTTTTCCAGCTCTTTGTCAGAGGGCTCTCTGTCGATGTAGAGTTCACGGTCCACGTAATCCGCGACCGGCGCCGTTCCCATTATGCGGCGCGCCAATCGCGTCCCCGCGATCAAAGTGTCCAGGTCTTCACGATTCGCGAGGAATTGCGGGTCGATCATTGGCGCGACACTTGGGTCTGCTGATGACAAACGCACCGTACCGGTCGATTTAGGGCGCAAAACGCAGATATGGCAGCTGAACCCGTGACCGGCATGCAGCCTGCGCGCGTGGTCATCGACAATTCCGATCACAAAATGCAGCTGAATATCGGGGCGCGCTCGTTTAGGATCGGTTTTCAGAAACGCTGCCCCTTCGGCGAAGGGCGTGGCCAGCATGCCAGTTCCGTCTTTACGCCAGCGCAGCCCCTCTTGGATCAGTTTCGCCGCCCCTGATAGGGAAATCCCAAAATTGTCCCGATCTTTCGTCTTATAGCTCAGGATGAAATCCAAATGATCTTGCAGGTTCTGCCCCACCTCCGGCGCATGATGAACGACAGGAATACCCAAAGGTGCAAGGTCCGCCTGATCACCAATCCCAGACAGTTGCAGCAGTTGCGGAGAATGAAACGCACCGCCGCATAGGATCACCTCGCGCGCGACACGCGCTTCCTGACGTTTGCCTCCCTTTTTGAAGGCAACACCCACCGCACGCTTTCCTTCAAATAGAATCCGGTGCACATGCGCCTTGGTCAGAACAGTTAGGTTTGGACGATCCATGACCGGGAACAAGAAGCCTGCGGCCGCAGAACAGCGTTCTCCATTCTTGTCGGAGTCATGAAATTGGGTCACCTGATAATGTCCAATTCCCTCATGCTCTCCTGTGTTGAAGTCGGTACGACGCGGGATCTGCAACGCCTCTCCAGCCTGCACGAAGGCCTCCGTCAACAAACGTGGAGTCTGCTGCGCACTGACCTGAAGCGGGCCCTCTGTCCCATGTAAATCATCGGTGAACTCGCCATTGTTCTCGGACTTCTTGAAGTACGGCAGGACATCCTTCCACCCCCATCCGTGACAGCCAAGCGCCGCCCAGTCGTCATAATCGCTGGCGTGGCCGCGCACATAGAGCATGGCGTTAATGGCGCTGGAGCCCCCAAGCGTGCGCCCGCGCGGCTGATACCCACGTCGCCCGTTCAGTCCCGCTTGCGGAACGGTCGTCAGCGCCCAGTTGTTGATTTTGGGGCGCCCGGGGATCATCGCTACGGCGCCTGCAGGCATGCGGACCACCAGATCCCTGCCCCCGCCGCCTGCTTCAAGAAGGCAGACAGTTTTATCCGGATCTTCGCTCAGCCGTGCCGCAAGGGTCGCCCCCGCAGAGCCACCCCCGACAATCACATAGTCGAACTTCATTGCCGCGCTCCTCCCCAATGCGTCGAAATCGTCTTTGGACCAATGGAGCACTGCGAGGCGGAGTTCTGTCCATCCTTACGAAACGTCAACAGCGCAAGTCGCGCGCTTCGGCCGCCCGCCAACTGCGCCCTTTGGGTGTGCTTTAGAAAATAGTGCTTATAACGTCCCTGCCCGACGCAGCTGTCGCTCAACCAGTAGAGCAACGCATTCGGAATGCCGGGGTCGTAGGTGCGAGACCAATCAAAGACACCACCGCTCCAATATGCGATGAAGAAAAGTTGGCAAAACCCGGGTTGCCGCAAAAAAAGTCGCGCAGATTGCCCCACGCGCCTTTCAGACTTTGGTGCATATGCCAGTCGGATCAGCTGGCGATCTTTTCAGATTTTATCGCTTCCTTTTCTGCATCCGCCGGAGCCTGCGCTGCGGTGATGTCTTGCGGTGTGACCACTTCGACTTCTGCCACTGGCAGAGTGGAATCGGGTTGGCCAACAATCAAAGGCAACATCTGCGCCCCGGTTGCCATTGCGAACTCAGGTGTGTCCGGTCGCTTCCAGCTCAGGGTGTCAAAGCTTCCGCAGTTTTCGCAGACCGGTCGCCATTCGGCATGGATATGGTTGCAGCTGTCGCAGACCCA
>SPLB01000137.1 GCA_004566265.1 Paracoccaceae bacterium
CCGCAGGGCCATGCGTTTGTCCGAGAAAACTTCTTCTGCAGCTTCTTCCACCGAGGCAAAGCGGTCCATATTGAAGGTCGACGTCAGGACGGAAAACCGCAGCACACCGTTCATTTTGAATGTGGGTGACATGGCCCCGCCCCTTCCGATCTGTGTTTCAGAGAAACCACAGGTGTTCCGAGCTGCCAAGCATCGAATTGCCCTGCCACAGGTTTCCCTTTGGAAAGGCGCGTTTCGTGCCTTACACGCCGGGTGTGCGTCCCCTGCCCCTGATGCAGGAAACAGGCCTTATCAAACACCCGCAGATCCAGCGGGTTCGGCAGGCGCACGTCTGTCAGGTCCGGCAGGGTTTTGTCGGCAAGGTCAAAACTCCGGTCGATCTGTGACATCACCAAAGTGATAGCCCCTGCGGCGCGCTTCAACTGCTGAAGGCGGCGCATTTTCTCCTCTAACGCGGGGTTTGTACGCCGCTGGTCCAGCAATTGCAGGATGTTGATGACTATGATTGCGGGCGTCTGTGCGCCTCGCGGATGACATAGTCAGCCGAAATCTCATCCGACATGTCGACCACGACCTCTGTGGGAGACGGCGACAGACCAAGCGCGGCCCAATGGGCGGCAATGTCCTGCCGGTAATAGTCGAGTGTAAAGACATACCCACGACGGCTGGAGCAGGCCCCGTCTCAAGACGGCAGCATTGAAGGGTAGAACTCAACGCGCAAATCCGCCTGCGCAAAAGAACCCCCCCGCACCGTTGCCAGTGCGGGGGTCTGTTTTCTCAATCTAGAAGGTCAGCGATCAATCGCGGCTTTCCGGGGTTTCGACAAGGTTGTCAAAGTCCGAGCCGGTGTCGATCACATCGTCCATCGAAGGAGCGGCCAGTGCAGCAGCTGCCTCTGCCTCTTCGCGACGAGCCTCGATGACCACATTGTCGCGCGACGACGCAACCTGACGGACGCGCTGGGTTGCCCCACCGGTTCCCGCCGGGATCAGACGACCCACGATGACGTTTTCTTTCAGACCAACAAGCTTGTCCTTTTTGCCCTGCACGGACGCCTCGGTGAGAACGCGGGTGGTCTCCTGGAAGGAGGCCGCAGAGATGAAGGATCGGGTCTGCAGCGACGCCTTGGTGATACCAAGGAGGATCGGTGCGCCCTGCGCCGGACGCTTACCGCGCGCCAGTGCCTTCTCGTTGGCTTGATCGAACTCTTGCTTGTCGACGTGTTCGCCCTTCAGCAGCGTGGTTTCACCGCTGTCAGAGATCTCCCACTTCTGCAGCATCTGGCGAACGATCACCTCGATGTGCTTGTCGTTGATCTTCACGCCCTGCAGACGATACACGTCCTGAACTTCGTCGATCATGTAGTTGGCAAGCGCTTCGACACCCATAATGGCAAGGATGTCATGCGGCGCGGGGTTGCCGTCCATGATGTAGTCGCCCTTCTGCACGAAATCGCCTTCCTGCACGGGGATGTGTTTGCCCTTGGGCACCATGTATTCCACGGTGTCCTTGGTTTCATCCGCCGGTTCAATGGCGATGCGACGCTTGTTCTTGTAGTCGCGGCCAAATCGCACGTAGCCATCGATTTCGGCGATGATCGCGTGGTCTTTCGGACGACGGGCTTCGAACAGTTCCGCAACGCGCGGCAAACCACCGGTAATGTCCTTGGTCTTGGCACCTTCGCGCGGGATACGCGCAACAATGTCACCTGCTTCCATGGTCTGACCATCTTCGCAGGACAGGATCGCGTCCACGGACATCGGGTAGGTGACCGGG
Source organism: Paracoccaceae bacterium (assembly GCA_004566265.1). GTDB lineage: Bacteria > Pseudomonadota > Alphaproteobacteria > Rhodobacterales > Rhodobacteraceae > Epibacterium. The sequence goes on from SPLB01000137.1 coordinate 1,777, forward strand.
TTGCCTAGGTCATTGCGGACCGGCTGACCATTGCTGTCGACCAAGATGATCTCTGGCTTAAGGTCGGACCCTTTCGGGGCCGCACGCCAGTCAATCACGATCTTCTGGGTCATGCCGGTTGCATCGTCGGTCTCTTCGCGGACGGCGAGGCCTGCAACGAGGTCGACGTATTTCGCAACACCTGGTTTCTCTGCGATGATCGGCAGAGTGTAGGGGTCCCATTCGAACAGCTTATCGCCGCGCTTGACGTCCTGACCTTCCGCGACGAACAGCTTGGTGCCGTACCCCAGCTTGTGGTTCGCGCGTTCCTCGCCGTGCTCGTCTTGAATGATCAGCTTCATATTGCGGCCGATCACCAACACGTCCCCTGCCGCGTCGGTCAGGGTGTGCGGGTTTTCAAAGACGATCTTGCCCTCTTGCGAGGCCTCGAGGAAGGACTGCTGGCCACCCTGCGCAACCCCACCGATGTGGAACGTGCGCATGGTCAGCTGAGTACCGGGTTCACCAATCGATTGTGCCGCGATGATCCCGACCGCTTCACCCTGGTTAACCAGAGTGCCCCGCGCAAGGTCACGACCGTAGCACATAGCGCAGACGCCCTCTTCGCTCTCACAGGTGAGCGGCGAACGTATCCGGGCGGTCTGTACGTTGGCCGCCTCGATAGAGTCTGCCATGCGCTCGTCAATCAGCTGCTGGCTCGCCACCAGGACCTCATCGGTGCCTGGACGTTTGATGTCATCCGCCGCGACACGGCCCAGCAGGCGTTCGCCCAGGGATGCCACAACCTCACCATCGTTGACGGCCGCTTCTGCAGTGATCGCGTTCTCAGTGCCACAATCATGCTCGCGCACGATGCAGTCCTGAGCGACATCGACCAAACGACGGGTCAGATAACCGGAGTTCGCTGTCTTAAGAGCCGTATCCGACAAACCTTTCCGAGCGCCGTGGGTCGAGTTGAAGTACTCAAGAACCGTCAGGCCTTCTTTAAAGTTCGAGATAACGGGTGTCTCGATAATGTCGCCGTTCGGCTTGGCCATCAGGCCGCGCATACCGCCCAGCTGACGCATCTGCGTAACAGACCCACGCGCACCGGAGTGCGCCATCATGTAGACCGAGTTCGGCTCCATAACAGCGCCGCTTTCGTCGCGCTTGTCCGCCGAGATGGTGGACATCATGGCTTCGGTCAGCTTGTCGTTACACTTCGACCAGGCATCGACAACTTTGTTGTACTTTTCGCCCTGCGTGATCAGGCCGTCCATGTACTGCTGTTCGAAGTCCTTCACCTGACCGCGGGTGTCGTCGACGATCGTCCATTTATTGTCTGGGATCACCATGTCGTCCTTACCGAACGAGATGCCGGCCTTGAACGCTTCGCGGAAGCCCATGGTCATGATCTGGTCACAGAAGATGACAGACTCTTTCTGACCGCAGTAACGGTAGACAGTGTCGATGACCTGTTGAACTTCGCGCTTACGCAGCAGGCGGTTCACCAGTTCGAACGGTGCCTTGGCATTCTTCGGCAGCAGGGACCCCAAACGGGCGCGGCCCGGCGTGGTTGCAAATCGCTGCGAGACTTCCATGCCGTTTTCGTCAATCTGCGGCAGACGTACGGTCACTTTCGAGTGGAGGTGAACTTCGCCCGCGTCAAGCGCATGCTGAACTTCCTCCAGATCCCCAAAGACCTTGCCTTCGCCGATCATGCCCTCGCGTTCCAGGGTCAAGTAGTAGAGACCCAAGATCATATCCTGCGAAGGAACGATGATCGGTGCACCGTTTGCGGGCGACAGGACGTTGTTGGTGGACATCATCAGGACGCGCGCTTCCAGCTGTGCCTCAAGAGACAGCGGAACGTGCACAGCCATCTGGTCCCCGTCGAAGTCCGCGTTAAACGCGGAACAGACGAGCGGGTGCAGCTGGATGGCTTTGCCTTCGATCAGCGTAGGTTCAAAAGCCTGAATCCCAAGACGGTGCAGCGTCGGCGCGCGGTTCAGCATGACCGGGTGCTCGCGGATGACCTCGTCGAGGATATCCCAAACTTCGGGACGCTCTTTTTCAACCAGCTTCTTCGCTTGCTTCACGGTAGAGGACAGGCCTTTGGCCTCCAGACGCGAATAGATGAAGGGCTTGAAGAGTTCCAAGGCCATCTTCTTGGGCAGACCACATTGGTGCAGCTTCAGTTCCGGGCCGGTCACAATGACCGAACGACCGGAGAAGTCGACGCGTTTCCCCAAAAGGTTCTGACGGAAGCGACCCTGCTTACCTTTCAGCATGTCGGACAGCGACTTCAGCGGGCGCTTGTTGGCACCGGTGATGACGCGGCCACGGCGGCCGTTGTCGAACAGGGCGTCCACAGATTCCTGCAGCATCCGCTTTTCGTTGCGGACAATGATGTCAGGGGCGCGCAGTTCGATCAGACGCTTCAGTCGGTTGTTCCGGTTGATCACACGACGATAAAGGTCGTTGAGGTCGGAGGTCGCGAAACGACCGCCATCCAGCGGAACCAGCGGGCGCAGTTCCGGCGGGATGACCGGAACAACAGTCATGATCATCCACTCTGGACGGTTGCCGGATTCCAAGAAGGATTCCACAACTTTCAGGCGCTTGATGATTTTCTTGGGCTTCAGTTCACCGGTGGCTTCCGCGAGTTCGGCACGCAGCTGCTCGGCCTCGGCTTCGAGGTCGATGGCGGCCAGCATTTCGCGGATCGCTTCAGCGCCGATATTGGCAGTGAAGGCGTCCATGCCATAGGTGTCCTGAGCGTCCATATACTCTTCTTCGGTCATCATCTGGCCATATTGCAGGTCGGTCAGACCTGGCTCGATGACAACGTAGTTTTCAAAGTACAGGACGCGTTCCAGATCGCGCAGTGTCATGTCCAGCATCAGGCCAATGCGGGACGGCAGCGACTTTAGGAACCAGATATGTGCAACGGGGGCTGCCAGTTCGATGTGGCCCATGCGCTCGCGGCGCACTTTCTGAAGGGTAACTTCAACACCACATTTTTCGCAGACAACGCCGCGATATTTCATGCGCTTATATTTGCCGCAGAGACATTCGTAGTCTTTGATCGGGCCAAAGATACGCGCACAGAACAGGCCGTCGCGTTCCGGTTTGAAGGTACGGTAGTTGATGGTCTCGGGCTTTTTGATTTCGCCGTAGGACCAAGACAGGATGCGTTCAGGCGACGCGAGGGAGACTTTGATTTCGTCAAAGACCTTCGCCGGCGTCAGCGGGTTGAACGGGTTGTTTGTGAGTTCCTGGTTCATTTCATTCTCCCCAAATGGGTAAGTATCCAAAGAGTGCGGCGTCTAGGGCCATTGCTATCAAGCACAAGCCCCAGACGAAGGCTTTCGGTCTTTGAGGATCGTACCAAGAGCTATCCGCAGAGGGCTTCCAACAGGCAGAGACTATGAGAGCCACACCGATCGGAAACCCGAGATATGCAAGAAAGCCGGGCACGGGCCTTGTCGACTTATTCCTCAACCTCCGCATCCAGGAGTTCCATATTCAGGCCGAGGCCACGGACTTCTTTAACCAGAACGTTGAACGATTCCGGCACGCCCGCTTCAAAGTTATCCTCGCC
>SPLB01000138.1 GCA_004566265.1 Paracoccaceae bacterium
CGTGCACAACATACATCAACCGTCTGGTCCGGTTCATTGCATGGATATGCCTTACCAAGCCGAACATCACGCCTTTCCCAATGTCTCGTTTCACCAGTTGCCACAGGTTTACAAGGTTGCGCAACAAAACCGCGAGTCCATCTCCAACGGATGTGGTGCCTTCACGTCCGACTATCTGAAATCACTGGATTGATAGGGCTTTTTTGAGGGATTTCGCTTTAGGTAAAACCCGAGGCGAACAGCGCCTTCAACTTTGTTGTCTGCGACGGGCGCCCCACTGTCATGGCCTTTGCGCCTCTGGCACGCTGACAACACCTCCGCCAACACAAGCGCGGACGCCAGTGGTCCCTGGGGCAGACGTTGGCAGGCCACGCGCCACGCGCACCGCAAGGTAGGCAAACGCCTGCGCTTCCAGCATATCACCATCGAGCCCTGCCTCCTCAATCGCCATGACCGGACAGTCCAGCGACACGCGCAGCATTTCCATCAGCACAGGGTTAAGCCGCCCGCCACCAGTGACCAACACACGTGACGGCGCCTTGGGGCAATGCAGCATACCTTCGGCGACGCCCGCAGCACACATGGCCGTGAGCGTGGCGGCTGCATCCGCATCAGACAATTCGCGCACAAGCGTGACCATTTCAGCAAAATCGTTTCGATCCAGAGACTTCGGCGGCATACGTGAAAAATAGGGCTCACCTAAGAACAACTCTAGCGCGCCGGTTTCGACCTCGCCGGACAGAGCTGTCGCGCCGCCTTGGTCCATGGATTGCCCCAGACGTTCCTGCATCAAGTCATTCACAGGTGCATTCGCAGGCCCTGTGTCAAACGCCATAAGCGCGCCCGGCTCCTCCGGCGTGTTAAGGCGCGGATCGACGTAGGTCAAATTCCCGACCCCGCCGAGGTTCAAAAACACCACCGGTCGGTCCGCACCAATAAACTTGGCGCACGCAAAGTGAAAAAACGGCGCCAACGGCGCGCCCTCGCCGCCCATCGCAACGTCGTCGGATCGGAAATCCCAAACCACAGGTTTTCCCAACGCTTTGGCCAGAACTTGACCGTCACCCACCTGCAAGGTCCCTTGCAGTCGCGGTGCGTGGGCAAGGGTCTGCCCATGAAACCCGATCAGATCAGCCTCAATGCCCGAAAGCGCCTCAATATGCGCAACTTCTGTAACCTGCGCGGCGGCCTCAATCTCTGGCCCTGACCATTTGCCCAGACCGGCGCGTAAGACAGCCCGTTCGCTGTCCGTATAGCCGCGATACCCCGTCTTCCCAAAGCCAAAGATCCGATGCCCGTCGGTTTCTACAACAGCCACATCCACCCCGTCCAAAGACGTCCCGCTCATCGCGCCCAGTGCTGTGATTGGTCCAGTTTTGGCAATTGCTCTGCTCATTTCCTGCCTCGTAACACTTCTTTGGGCTGTTCCGCCTGTTGGATCTGACCTTACACGCGGAGAAAAGACAGGAAAACTGGTTCCATGTTTGCGTGTGCCGTTTTATACATCCCCTCGCTAATTCATTTACCGAGGCATGCCATGACCTATCACCCCAAGTCGGATTTCGTCGCCGTCATGATGGAACGCGGGTTCCTCTCTGACTGCACCGATTACCAAGGCCTAGATGAGGCATTAACGGGTGGCTTGGTCACGGCATATATCGGCTATGATGCGACGGCACAGTCTTTGCATGTTGGGCATCTGTTGAACATAATGATGCTGCGCTGGTTACAAAAGACGGGTCATCGCCCCATCACACTGATGGGCGGCGGCACCACCAAAGTGGGCGATCCGTCTTTTCGGTCCGATGAACGGCCCTTACTGAGCCCTGCCGATATCGACTCTAATATCGCCTCCATGAAAGAGGTCTTTGCCAAATACCTCACTTATGGAGACGCGGAAAACGGCGCTCTGATGCTAAACAATGCGGAGTGGTTGGACTCGCTAAACTATCTCGATTTTTTGCGTGACATCGGTCGCCATTTTTCGGTGAACCGCATGCTGTCGTTTGAAAGCGTGAAGTCGCGCCTGGACCGGGAACAGTCCTTGAGCTTCCTTGAGTTCAACTACATGATCCTGCAAGCCTATGACTTCCTAGAGCTGAACCGCCGCTACGGCTGTGTCCTGCAAATGGGCGGATCGGACCAATGGGGCAATATCGTCAATGGAATCGACCTGACCCGCCGCGTGCTCGACAATGAGATTTACGGCCTGACCTCACCGCTTCTGACCACCTCGGACGGTAAAAAAATGGGCAAATCGCAGGACGGCGCGGTGTGGCTAAACGCAGAAATGCGCAGCCCTTACGAGTTCTGGCAGTTCTGGCGCAACACCACGGATGCAGATGTTGGCCGTTTCCTGAAGCTCTATACCGAGCTGCCCGTGGATGAATGCGACCGCTTGGGCACGCTTGCAGGGTCCGAGATCAACGCCGCCAAAGTGATCCTTGCCAATGAGGTCACCACCTTGCTGCACGGCGCCGATGCGGCGGCAGCGGCCGAGTCAACCGCGCGCGAAGTGTTTGAAAAAGGTGGTGTCGGCGACGACCTGCCAACCCTGACACTGACCGCTGCAGACCTAGGTGATGGCATGTCCATTGTTCAGGCGCTGGTGAAATCGGGACTGGCAAAATCCGGCAAGGACGCCAAGCGTCTTATCGCCGAGAATGGCGCGAAGATCGACGACCAGCCACTCACGGACCCAGGTTTGATGCTCGACAAAGCTGCGCTATCTTCGCCGATCAAATTGTCAGCGGGTAAAAAGCGCCACGCGCTGGTACAGCTCGAGCGCTAAGCCTTAAGGGCCGATCGGATTACAAAAGGCAGGTCTTTTGGGGCCTGCCTTTTTTGGTGGCTCTGCCTCACTTCACCTAAAGGTCAGGATCCACATTCCGTTGAGATAAACCGACTTAAAAACCATTTTTCGCAAGCGTGAGAGGTGGACAGAACAGACCAATGACTTGCACCACATATGTCACATGCCCGCTCGGCCATGTCCAATTGGCCCCGAGAAAGGCGACAGCCCACAAGCGCATAAGACATTGGGACCGTCATCCCGTGACCTAGAAGAACAGGATGTCAATCAACGTTAAACCTATGAAAACCGGTACAGACAGCGCCATGGCAATAAGCAGCGCTGCGCATTTGGTCAAACGCGCGCAAGGGGCGCTGACGCCATAGACCGGTTGATCTCTTTTCTTTCGGTTTTTCATGATTCCATTAACCATCATTTAGGTTTCAGCACGGTTAATGGCGCCATGTTCGATCTTAGCCCCGCTCACGCCATGCCCCGCA